>JANLUW010000399.1:0-4368 GCA_031363645.1 Rhizobacter sp.
ATGCCGGTCGGCTGGTCGATCGCGATCTGTTCGCTGATCGAGAGGTGCATCGACAAGTGCAGGAACGGGTTGGTCCGACCACCTTCGACCTCATAGACCGTCGCGAGCGCGGCCTCGAGGTCATCGAACTCGGCATGGTGCTCGGGATGCTCGCCGATCCAGTCGGCGGCGATCGCCTCCATCGGCGTCAGCGGCAACGCGTCGCGCTGCTTGCGGCGAGTTTCGCAAAAGAAGCGGCGAACGTCGTGTTGCGAAGGCTGGAACATCATGCGATTTTGACTCGGCGCGCACTTCAGTGGAGGCGAACGCGTTCGATGAATTCTTTACCCGGCGTGCTCGTGGGCCGGGTCGAGAATGGCCAGCTTTTCCACTCATATCGACCTCATGAACCTCACCACCGAGCAATTGTTCGACGACGCCCGCACCCACAACGGCTTCGGCTCCGAGCCCGTGCCCGAATCCACGTTGCGCCAGCTCTACGAGCTCGTGAAGTGGGGCCCGACCTCGGCCAACTGCAGCCCGGCGCGCTTTCTTTTTGTGACCACGCCCGAGGCCAAAGCGAAGCTGCTCGAAGGCATGTCGCCGACCAATGTCGAGAAGACGAAAGCCGCGCCGGTGACCGTGGTCATCGGCATGGACATGGCTTTCTACGAGAAGCTGCCACAGCTCTTTCCGCATGCCGACGCGAAGGCCTGGTTTGTCGGCAACCAGCCGATGATCGACGCGACCGCGTTCCGCAATTCGAGCCTGCAGGGCGGCTACCTCATCCTCGCGGCGCGCGCCCTCGGGCTCGATTGCGGGCCGATGAGCGGCTTCGATCAGGCCAAGGTCGACGCAGCGTTCTGGGCCGGCACGACGGTGAAAACCAATTTCATCGTGAACCTCGGGCACGGGGACGCGAGCAAGCTGTTCGGGCGCAGCCCGCGCCTGACATTCGACGAGGCTTGCAGACTCGCTTGATGCAGACGACGACCCCAAGGCGCCTGCGGCGCCGGCCTCCGAGGGGCGCGCAGCCGGCTTGGGGCGGCCCGGCGCTCGGCTGCGGCCCTGTTCAGGCGCTGGTCTTTGCGATCACCGCCTGAATCACGACCCCGAACGACAGCAACACCACAAACCAGCCGATGCCGCGGCGCAGGCGCGATGCCGCGGCCTCGCTGCCGGCGCTGCGCAGCACCCGCGAGATGAGTTGCGAATCGGCGGTGCTGGCGATCAGCATGCCGCCCGAGAACAGCAGCCCCGCGACCGCGCCGGCCCACCAGCCACCCCGGTGCGTGGCGAACACGCTCCAGGCCGAGACGTGCGCGACGGTGTCGATCACGAGCGCGAACAGCAGGCCGATCGCGACCGTCGACCAAAGGTCGGTGCGGTCGCGCAGCGCCGCCGGGATCAGCTTCATGCGCACGGAGCTCGGCCGGTAAGTGCCGGGTGCGAGCAGCGCGCGCAGGTTCCAGAGGCCGAGCAAAGTCAGCAGCACGATCGGCAGCCAGTCGACAACTTGCAGCAACGTCGGCGGCAAGGTGAACGACGCCGCCAGCAAGCTGATACCGATCGCGATCAGCCCGATCGCCAGGCCGTGGCCGAGGGCGAACAGTGTGCCGGTCCAGGGCGCGTGGCGCTCGTGGTGATCGTGCGCGCGCAGCGTGAGGCCGTCGATCGCGGCGATGTGGTCGGGCTCGATGCCGTGGCGCAACCCGAGCAGGAAAAACAGCGCCATGCCGCTCGCCGGCAGCTCGGCGTGAACGTGCTCCAGCATCACCGCGCCTGGCTTCGGCCGCAGTCGGCGCACAAGCCACGCAGCGTGATCTCGTGCGCTGCGACGACGAAGCCGGCCGGCGCGAGGTCTTGCATCGAGCCCGGGCAGGCGTGCAAAGCGTAGACGCGGTCGCAGCCGTTGCAATGAAAGTGGTGATGGTGGTGAGCGGCGCCACCGTGGCGTGCCGAGTCGTCGCCACACGCGGCCTCGAACCGCGCCGCCTGGCCGGGCAGCAGCACCTTGACGATGCGGGCCTCTTCTTGCAGCGCGTTGATGTGGCGGTAGATCGTCGACAGGTTCAGGCTCGCGACCGAGGCTTGCGCGAGTGCGAGGATCTCGCCCGGCGAGAGCGCCCGGCCGGCGTGCTCGATGGCGGCGAGCACGGCGTCGCGTTGGCGGGTGTTGCGTTCCATGGCGCCGATCTTATTGCAAATCGATTGGCAACAAAGAACTTTTGACAACGAGCATTCAGGCAAGCCGATGGCCGCCGCGGCGCGGCTGCGGCTTGCATTTCTTCGCCGCCCAACGCGCCAGCACGTCGACTTCACGCAAGACCGTGCGTGCCTCGCGCATCAGCAGCGTGACCACAGTCGACGTCAGCGTGCCCCACATGCGCAATCGTTGAAATGGGTTCAAGCTCAAACGAGGCTCTGCAGCGAGGTCATGTTGCACGTGTTTTCTCTCGTTTCTGGCCGGCGGCGCTGCAACGGGTTGTTTCGCGGGGTGGCCCGGAAGGGCGTAGGCTCGCGGCCCCTGCACAAGCCAGCTGTGAGTCGCTAACGTATCCCCATGTTCGGTCAATCCAAACCCATTGCCTTCGACCCCTACAGCCGACGCCGGCGTCGTGGTCGCCCGCCACGCTGGTTGGTGCTGCTGCTCGTCGGCATCGCGCTCGGTGCCGGCGGCTTGTTTTTCGCGCAAGAACGCTTTCTGCCGCCGCGGCTGTCGCCGACTGCCAGCGCCGACTTGCGCAGCGCCTACGACACCGCCGACGCGGCGCGTACGCGCCTCACGTCACAACTGACCGACACCACGCAACGCCGCGATGCGGCGATCGCCGACCAGAAAAGGGCCACCGACGAATCGGCCGCGAGCCGCGCCCTCGTCGACAGCCTGCGCGGTGACTTGGACGCGGTGGTTGCCTCGCTCCCGCCCGACCCGCGCGGCGGAGCGGTCGAGATCCGCGCGGCGCGCTTCGTCGCCAAAGGCGCGGTGCTGAACTACGACGTGTTGCTGACCCGCGAGCGCGCCGCCAAACCGCTCGCCGGTACGCTGCAATTCGCGGTGGCCGGCGTGTCGGCGCGCGGCGCGCCGATGAGCTTCGCGCCGCCGACTGCGGTTGTCTCCATCGCGGGCCACGAGGTCGCGCGCGGCAGCGTTGCGTTGCCCGACGGGTTCAAGCCGAGCCAGGTCACGGTGCAAGTGCTCGACCGCCCCGGCGGCAAGGCGCTCGGCATGCGCGTGATGGTGGTCAAGTAGGGCGGCGGTCTGCTTCGCCTGCTGGCGTGTCGTGTGTGTCGTGTGTGGCGCGCGTATCGGCAGCATGGCTCCAGCCGACGCGCGCGTCGCCCTTCGCCGCTTCGTCGCGCTCTTGCGCGAACAATTTTTCGAGCTGCTGACGCCCCTGTTTGGCGACTGCGATCAGCTTGGCTTCGTCCTTGTGGTGCGGCCCCATCTTGACGAGTTGGCCGACGTTGTGGCGCCGGAACCGCATCGCCAGCGTGCGCGCCTGGTGGCGCTCCCAGCCGAGCTCTTCGAGCACGCTGCGCGCGCTCATCAGCGCCGAGTCGAGCGTCTCGCGCTCGATCATCGTGACGCCGAGGTCGAGCAGCTCGAAGTAGTGCCGCACGTTGCGGGCGCGCGCCACGATCGTCAGCTCGGGAAAGTTCTCGCGCACCATCCTCGCGACCTCGATGCTTTGCGCCACGTCGTCTATCGCCAGCACCAACACCTTCGCGGTCGCGGCACCGGCGGTGCGCATCAGGTCGAGTCGGGTCGCGTCGCCGTAGAACACTTTCCAGTCGAACCGGCGCATCGCCTCGATCTGCTCGGCGTCGACATCGAGCACGGTGGGCTTGATGCCGTTCGCGTACAGCATGCGGCCCACCACCTGCCCGTAGCGGCCGAAGCCCGCGATGATCACCGCTTGGTGCTGCGGGTCGTGCAGCTCCTCGACCGTCGACTTTTTCTTCGCCTGGCCCGCGAGCAGCGGCATCAGCCACTTGTCGGCCGCGACCAATAGCAATGGCGTGACCAGCATCGAGATCGCGACCGCCGCAACCAGCAGCGACGACACGGGCGCGTCGACAACGCCGGCACCGGCGGCGGTCTGGAACACGACGAAGCCGAACTCGCCGCCCTGCGCGAGCAAGATGATGAAGACCGGCCGTTCCGGCCGGGGCAACGGCATCAGCCGGCCCATGCCCCACAGCACGAACGCCTTGACCAGCAAAAAGCCGAACACGATGCCGGCGATCAGCAGCGGTTGCGCGAGCACGACGGCAAAGTCGATGCTCATGCCGACCGCGATGAAGAACAAGCCGAGCAGCAGGCCCTTGAACGGCTCGATGTCGGTCTCGAGTTCGCGCCGGTATTCGCTCTCGGCCAGCAGCACG
>JANLUW010000408.1:0-15099 GCA_031363645.1 Rhizobacter sp.
CCGCATCGTTGGAGTTCAAGCGGCACCATCTAGGCCGCGATACCGCAACGCGCTAGACACGAATGAACTCCGACCCCCTCACGACCCGCACGATACTCACGACCGGTTCATCGCTCATCGCCCGCGATGCCGACACCTCTCCCTCGGGCGCGCTGATGGTGTTCGGGTTTACCGGCGATCTGGCGAGCAAGAAGATCATCCCGTCGCTCTACGCGATAGTGAAGAAAGATACGCTTTCGGTGCCGGAGATCGGCGTGGCGTCCAAACACCTGAGCGACGACAAGATTCGAGAGCGCGTGCGCGCCAGCCTTGGCGCGCACGGCCCGATCGACGACGAGGAGGCGCTCGAAAAGCTGCTGTCGCTGATCCGCTATGTCGGGGGTGACTGCGAGAAGCCCGAGACCTTTCGCGCGGTGAAGGAGGCGCTCGGTGGTGCCAGCCGGCCGGCCCACTACCTAACCATTCCGCCGCCGCTGTTCGAGACGGTGATCCGCAGCTTGGGCGGCGCCGTCCTGGTGGCCGATGCGCGCGTGATCGTTGAGAAGCCCTTCGGTCACGACCTTGCATCGGCCGTGGCGCTCAACGACATAGCGGCCTCGGTGTTCGCGGAGTCGTCGATCTTTCGCATCGACCACGACCTCGTCAAGGAGGCGGCCATGAACCTCGTCTACTTCCGGTTCGCCAACGCTTTTCTCGAGCCGATCTGGAACCGCGAGCACGTGGCCAGCGTGCAGATCACGATGGCCGAAGACTTCGGCATCGGCGAGCGCGCCGCCTTCTACGAACGTGCCGGCGCGCTGCGCGACGTGCTGCAAAAACAGCTGTTCCAGATCGTCACGCTGCTTGCCATGGAGCCGCCGCAAACGCCGCAACTCGCCGTGGCCCGGCACCAAAAAACGGCGGTGCTCCTCGCGATGCGGCCGCTTCGAAAAGAAGACGTGGTGCGCGGCCATTACGCCGGCTACCGCGGCACCGCGGGCGTGGCCGCCAACTCCGACGTCGAGACGTTTTGCGCGGCGCGCATCGGCATCGATTCATGGCGCTGGTCAGGCGTGCCCTGGTACCTGCGCACCGGCAAGCTGCTGCCGAGCACGGTGGCTGAGGTGGTCGTGCGGTTGAAGGCGCCCCCACAAAAGCTGTTCGAAGATTCACCGGTGCCTGCCACGCTCGCGAGCGAAGGCAACTATCTGCGCTTTCGCCTGCAGCCGGCACCGGCCGGCATCGCCATCGCCGCCCGCTTCAAGCAGTCGGGGCACGGCTACGAGGGCACGCGGCTGGAGCTGCACATGGACGCCGACGCCGCACGTGCCGACCCGGCGCAAGAACAAGACTACGAGCGCCTGCTCGGCGACGCGATGAAGGGCGACCTCGGCCTGTTCACTGACCGCGATGCCGTCGAAGCCGCGTGGGGCGTGGTCGATGCGGTGCGCACCGACCACGCGCCGTGCGCGGTCTACGCGGCGGTAACCTGGGGCCCGCCCGCGGCCGATGCGCTGATCGGCAGCGACGGACCGTGGCACGACCCGGTGGTCGATCGCGCTGCCGCCCTGCCGCGCCACCCGCAACACGATGCGCGAAACGCGCCGAGGCCGCCGACATGAACACCTCCCGACTCACCGACACCGTTGGCGCGCTGATGGCCGATGGCCGCGGCCTGATCGCCATGGACGAGAGCACGCCGACCTGCAACAAGCGCTTCGCGGCGCTCGGCATCGCACAGACCGAGCCGATGCGCCGCGCCTGGCGCGACCTGATCGTGACCACGCCCGAGCTCGGCCGCAGCATCAGCGGTGCGATCCTGTTCGACGAAACGATTCGCCAGCACACGCTGGCCGACGTGCCCTTCGCGCAGGCGCTCGAAGCAGCGGGCATCGTGCCGGGCATCAAGGTCGATGGCGGCGCCAAGCCGTTGGCGGGCTTTGCCGGCGAGCAGGTCACCGAGGGGCTCGACGGCCTGCGCGAACGCCTCGCCGACTACGCGGCGATGGGCGCGCGCTTCGCCAAGTGGCGGGCCGTCATCCGCATCGAGGGTGAGTTGCCGAGCCGTGGCTGCCTGGCCGCCAACGCGCACGCGCTGGCGCGCTACGCGGCGCTGTGCCAGGAGGCCGGCATCGTGCCGATGGTCGAGCCCGAAGTGTTGATGGAGGGCAGCCACACGCTGGCGCAGTGTGCGAGCGTCACCGAAGCCACGCTCGTCGCCGTGTTCACCGAGCTGCGGGCGCAGCGCGTCGCGCTCGACGGCATCGTGCTCAAGCCGAACATGGTCTTGCCTGGTGTCGACTGCCCGGAGCAGAGCGACGCCGACACCGTGGCCGACGCGACGGTCGGCTGCTTTTTGCGCACGGTGCCCGCGGCAGTGGGCGGCATCGCGTTTCTCTCCGGCGGGCAATCGGTGGTGCTGGCGTCGGCGCGGCTCAACGCGATGAACCTGCGCTTCGCCTCCCGCCTGCCGTGGCCGCTGACCTTCTCGTTCTCGCGCGCGATCCAGCAGCCGGCACTCGACCTGTGGCGCGGCGAGGCGGCCAACCTGCCGGCCGCGCAACGGGCCTTGCGGCACCGCGCCGAGTGCAACCGAGCGGCCCGCCTCGGCCGCTACAACGCCGCGCTCGATGCCCCCGGCCCCTTAGCTGCCAACCCCTGACCCCGTTCCTCTTTTCGAAGGATTCCCCAATGACCACGCTCACCCCCGAACTGCTCAACGGGATCGACGCCTATTGGCGCGCTGCCAACTACCTCTCGGTCGGCCAGATCTACCTGGCCGACAACCCCTTGCTGAAGCGCCCGCTGGCGCTCGGCGACGTCAAGCGCATGCTGCTCGGCCACTGGGGCACGACACCGGGCCAGAACTTCATCTACGCGCACCTGAACCGCCTCATCAAGCAGCACGATCTCGACATGATCTATGTCTCCGGCCCGGGCCACGGCGGGCAGGCGATGGTGGCCAACACCTACCTCGAAGGCACCTACAGCGAGGTCTACCCGAACATCAGCGAAGACGAAGCGGGGCTGCAAAAACTCTTCCTGCAGTTCTCGTTTCCCGGCGGCATCCCGAGCCATGTGTCGCCCGAATGCCCAGGTTCGATCCACGAGGGCGGCGAGCTCGGCTACTCGCTCAGCCACGCGTTCGGCGCGGCGTTCGACAACCCGTCGCTGATCGTCGCCTGCGTCGTCGGCGACGGCGAGGCCGAGACCGGGCCGCTGGCGACGGCCTGGCACTCGAACAAGTTCTTGAGTGCCGCGACCGACGGCGCGGTGCTGCCGATCCTGCACTTGAACGGCTACAAGATCTCGAACCCGACGATCCTCGCGCGCATCGGCCACGAGGAGCTCGAGCAACTGCTGCGCGGCTACGGCTGGACGCCGATCTTCGTCGAAGGCTCCGAGCCCGCCGCGATGCACGAGGCCATGGCCACCGCACTCGACACCGCGCTCGCGCACATCGCGCGCGCCCAGAACGACGCCCGCGCGCTCGGCGTGACCACGCGCCCCCGCTGGCCGATGATCGTGCTGCGCTCGCCGAAGGGTTGGACCGGGCCGAAGTGGGTCGACGGTCTGCCGGTCGAGGGCACGTTTCGGTCGCACCAAGTTCCGCTTTCAGACCCGGCCAAGAACCCCGAGCACCTGCGCCAGCTCGAAGAATGGTTGCTGAGCTACCGGCCCTCGGAGCTCTTCGATGCGCAAGGCCGCTTGATGCCGGCGCTCGCCGCGCTGGCACCGAAGGGCCTGCGCCGCATGGGCGCCAACCCGCACGCCAACGGCGGCGCCTTGCTGCGCGACCTGCACCTGCCCGACTTTCGCGAGTACGCGACCGAAGTGGTTGCACCGGGCGCGCCCGGCAAAGGCGATGCGCGCGCGCTCGGTGCCTTCTTGCGCGACGTGATCGCGTTCAACGACGCGCAGCGCAACTTCCGCGTCTTCGGCCCTGATGAGACGCTGTCGAACGGCTTGGGCGCCGTGTTCGAGGTGACGCGCCGGCAGTGGGAGGCCGAGACGATCGAGAACGACGAGTTCCTCGCGCCCACCGGCCGCGTGATCGAGATGCTCAGCGAGCACCAGTGCGAAGGCTGGCTCGAGGGCTACCTGCTGACCGGCAGGCACGGCCTGTTCAACTGCTACGAGGCCTTCATCCACCTGGTCGACTCGATGTTCAACCAGCACGCCAAGTGGCTCAAGGTGACGCGGCATTTGCCCTGGCGCCGGCCGATCGCCTCGCTCAACTACCTGCTGACATCGCACGTTTGGCGGCAAGATCACAACGGCTTCAGCCACCAGGACCCGGGCTTCATCGACCACGTGGTCAACAAGAAGGCCGAGGTGGTGCGCGTCTACCTGCCGCCCGACGCGAACTGCCTGCTCTCGGTGATAGACCACTGCCTGCGCAGCCGCAATTACGTCAACGTGGTCGTCGCCGGCAAGCACCCGGCCCCGCAGTGGCTGACGATGGACGCCGCGGTCGCGCACTGCACCGCGGGCCTCGGCATCTGGCAGTGGGCCAGCAACGACCAGGGCGTGGCGGCCGATGTCGTGATGGCCTGTTGCGGCGACGTGCCGACGCTCGAGACGCTGGCGGCGGTGAGCATCCTGCGCGAGATGCTGCCCGAGCTGAAGATTCGTGTCGTCAACGTCGTCGACCTGATGCGGTTGCAGCCGAGCACCGAGCACCCGCACGGCCTCTCCGATGCCGACTTCGACGAGTTCTTCACCACCGACAAGCCGGTCGTCTTCGCCTACCACGCCTACCCCGGCATGATTCATCGGCTGACGTATCGGCGTACCAACCACCGCAACATCCACGTCCGCGGTTACAAGGAAGAGGGCACGATCACGACCCCGTTCGACATGACGGTGCTCAACGACATGGACCGCTTCCACCTCGCGATGGCGGCCATCGACAGGCTGCCCGGCACCGGCGACAAGGGCGCGTACGCGAAGCAGTTGCTGCGCGCCAAGCTGGTGGCGCATCGGCTGCACATCAACGAGTTCGGGCAAGACATGCCGGAGGTGCGCGACTGGCGCTGGCCTGCGCGGGCTTGAGCTCAGCGCAGCAGCGCCAGCGTGTGGATCGCGATCATGCGTTCTTCGTCGGTCGGCACCACGGCGAGTTGCAGACGGCTGTCCGGCGCGTGGATCAGCGCGTGACCCGCCGCGTTGGCATCGTCGTCGAGTCGGGCACCGAGCCACGCGCAGCCGGCCACGATGCGCGCACGCACCACGGCCGCGTGCTCGCCGATGCCTGCGGTGAAGACCAGCGCATCGATGCCACCCATCGCCGCCGCGAGGCCACCGATCTCGACCACGATGCGGTGCACGAACAGCTCGATCGCCTCGGCCGCATGCGGGCTGTGGCTCTCCAGCAGCACCGGCATGTCGCTGCTCAAACCCGAGACGCCGAGCAGCCCCGAGCGGTGGTACAGCAAGTCGCTCAGGCGCGCCGCGTCGTAGCGGTGATGCGCCATCAGGTACAGCAGCACGCCGGCATCGAGCGCGCCGCAGCGCGTGCCCATCACCAGGCCATCGAGCACCGAGAAACCCATCGTCGTGGCCACGCTGCGACCATTCGCCACGCCGCACAAACTGGCACCGTTGCCGAGGTGCGCGACCACGACCTTGCCACTTGCCGCAGTGTCCAGCACGCGCGGCAACTGCGTGGCCACGTACTCGTACGACAAGCCGTGGAAGCCGTAGCGCCGCACCCCCGCATCGGAGAGCTCGCGCGGTAGCGCGAAGGCCCGCGCCACGGCCGGCTGTGTGGTGTGGAACGCGGTGTCGAAGCAAGCGATCTGCGGCACGCCGGGCCAGCGGCGGCGCACCGCCGCCATCGGCTTCAGGTTGTGCGGCTGGTGCAGCGGCGCGAGCGGCACCAGGCCCTCGAGTTCGCGCAGCACCTCCTCAGTCACGACGACCGGGGCGGCGAAGCGCTCGCCGCCATGCACGACACGGTGGCCGACCGCGGCCGGCGCGAGCCCGCCGAGCCTGTCACCGAACCACGCGAGCACGCGGTCGAGCGCGCCGTCGTGGTCGAAGCCTTCGGCCGGCATCGCGCTCGTTGAGGTTTCGGTCGGCGCGCCGTCGCTCGTCTGCACATGCCACCCGACCGCGTCGCCCGCGGTGGCGATCCGGCCGTGCGCGCTGCGTTGCAGTGAGTCGTTCGCGCTGGACGGCTCGAACGCCGCGAACTTGATGCTCGACGAGCCCGCATTCAGAACCAGGATTTCACTCATCGCTTCATCGCTTCATCGTTCAGGTCAGCGCCGCGAAGCCGGCGGTCACGTCGAACAGCTCGTCGTCGATGCTGTTTTGTCGCACACGGTGGAACGTGGCCTGCAGGCTGCGCAGCATCTCGTCGATGTTCTTGTCGGCACGCTCCATCGCCGCGAGGCAGCTGGCGTTCTCGGCCGCCAGCGATTCAGCGCAGGCGCGGAACAGCGAGATGAACAGGTGTTCGCGCACGTACGCGCGCAGCGTGGCGCCCGCGTCCGGCATCTCGGCATCGTCCATCACTTCGGGCCGGGCGCCGGTGGGCCAGCGCAGCTCGGCCAGACCGCGCCGCCAGGTGTCGTCGAGCGGCAGCAGCCGTTGGCCGACCGGCGTGAACACCGAGCCCGCCTCGGGCCGGTTGTGAAACACGTAGACGCGGGCGTGGCCACCGGCCGCGCTGTGCGCCTCGCTCTCGACCTGAATCTGCCCGACCAGCGGCGCGATGCCGGCCACCGAGCCCGGCACCTTGAACAGGCCGAGCATCGGCAGGCCGGCATCGGCCAAGCGCGCGTGAACGCGCTCGCCGACGGCCCAGTATTGGACGCGGCCAGCGCGGCCAGCGCCGACTCCCGGCAGGCGCGCGAGCGCATTGATGGCGTGCTCGGCGACGACCTCGTTGAACTGGCCGACGAGGCCCTGGTCGGAGCCGAACACGATGGCCGCCACCGCGCCGGCATCGGTCGCCTCGGCCGGTGCTCCCGATGCATCGACAGTCTCGGCGGCTTCTGCGGCCCTTGTGGCCTCACGCAGGCATGCGCCGAGGCCGAGCTCGACGCTGCGGTGGTAGTCGGCCAGCGCCAGCACCGCTTGCTCGTACTGGCCGATGCTCGAAGTCGCCAGCGCCTTCATCGTGCGCACCACCGACTGCAGGTCACCGGCGCTGCCGATCGTGCGGCGCAGGCTGGCGGTGCTGTCGCTCATGGCGTTGCGGCGGCCGACGCCGCCACGAACGGCGCCAGCGCCGCCCGAGCCACCGCGAGCACCGCCGCGCGGTCGTCGTCGGCCAGCGTCTCTGCCGTCTCGAAGCGCGCGCTGAGCTCGGCGGGCAGGCCGCGCGCGGCCGCGTCGACGGCGCGCTCGGCATCAAGCATGCGGTCCATTGGCACGGTGTCGAAGAGGCCACCGGTCAGCGCGAGCAGGATGCCGATTTGCGCGGCCACCGGCACCGGGCTGTACTCGGGCTGCTTCAGGCAGGCGCGGATGCGTGTGCCGTGCTCGATCACTTGGCGCGTGTTGTCGTCGAGCCGCGCGCCGAAGCGGGCGAAGGTTTCCAACGCCTCGAACTGCGCATAGCCCAGCTTCAGGTCGCCCGCCACCGCGCGGTAGGCCGCGTGCTGCGCCTTGCCGCCCACGCGCGACACCGACTTGCCGACATCCACCGCCGGCAGTGTGCCGAGTTCGAACAGCGACGGCGAAAGGCAGATCTGCCCGTCAGTGATCGAGATCAGGTTGGTGGGAATGTAGGCCGACATGTCTTCGGCTTCGGTCTCGATGATCGGGAGCGCGGTGAGCGAGCCGCCGCCGAGCGCGTCGTTCAGGTGCGTGGCGCGTTCGAGCAGCCGCGAGTGGATGTAGAAGATGTCGCCGGGAAAGGCCTCGCGACCGGGCGGCCGGCGCAGCAACAGCGAGAGCTCGCGGTAGGCGCGGGCGTGCTGGGTCAGGTCGTCGTAGACGATCAGCACGTCGCGGCCGGCGGCCATGAAATGCTCGGCGATGGCGGTGGCGGCATACGGCGCGATGTAGGTCAGCCCCGGTGGGTCGTTGCCCTCGGCGACCACGACCACGCAGTAGGCGAGCGCGCCCGCGTCGCGCAGCACCGCCACCGCCTTGGCCACGGCCGAGGCGCGCTGGCCGATGGCGCAGTACACGCAAATCACGTTCTGGTCGTGCTGGTTCAGGATGGTGTCGAGCGCGATCGTCGTCTTGCCAGTTTGCCGGTCGCCGAGGATCAGCTCGCGCTGGCCGCGGCCGATCGGAATCAGCGCATCGATCGCCTTGATGCCGGTCTGCAGCGGCACTGTGACCGGCGCGCGGTCCATGATCGCTGGCGCCGGCCGTTCGATCGGCAGGCGCGCTTCGCTGGTGATCGGGCCGCTGCCGTCGAGCGGCCGGCCGAGCGGGTCGACCACGCGGCCGAGCAGCGCGGCGCCCACGGCCACGTCCATCACGCGGCCGGTGCGCTCGACGTCGTCGCCCGCGAGCAGGCCGGCGTGGTCGCCGAGCAGCACGGTGCCGATGCTGTCTTCGTCGAGGTTGAAGGCGATGCCGTAGATGCCGCCGCGAAACTGCAGCAGCTCTTCGAACCCCGCGCCGGGCAGGCCCGATACCGTGGCAATGCCGGTGGACACGCTGACGAGCGTGCCCACCTCGCGCGCCACGAGCTGCGGCACGAAGGCCTCACGGCCGCGCGCAATGGCGGCGAACGCGTCGTCGAAGACGGCTTGCAGGGCTTGCGGCGCGGCGTTCATGAAGCGGCTGTCGCCGTGGGTGGGGTCGCCTGCTTCACAAGCGCGTCGACCCCCTTCTCGAGCGACTCGACGTGGTGCGCGATGCTCCACTCGAGCCGCTGCCCGCCCGCATTCAGCTGGATGCCGGCGACGAGGGCCGGTGCCAACTCGAAGCGCAGCGGCGCTTGCATGCCGAAGCCGTCGTTCAGCGCCTGCTGAATCGCCGTGCGCTGCGCTTCGGGCAGCTCGAAGGCGCTGCGCAGCCGGGCCAGCCCGGTGGCCGATGCGAGCGCCGCGGCGAGCCGTTCGCGCGCCGGCCCGTCGAGCGCGCGCAGGCGCTCGATGAAGACCGCGCAGACGCGTTCTTCCAAGCTGACCGACGCGAGTTCGGCCAAGGTTTCACGCGCAATGGCGAACACCTCTTGCCGCGCCCGCGCACCGAGCGCGTGGTGCAGCGCGTCGGCCTCGCCCTGCAGCGCGCCCTGGCGCTCCGCAGCGGCGGCATCGGCGGCTTGCGAGGCCGCAGTCAGCAGCTTCTTGCGCTCGGCCGCGGCCTCTTCGGTGGCTTGCCCGAGGAGCCCGGCGCGTTGTGCGTCGAAGGCCTTGTTTTTCTCGGCGAACGCGTCACGCCCGACCCGCGCTTCTTTCTGCTTGGCCGCGGCATCGGCAAGTTCGGCGGCGATGTGCTTCTCGCGCGCATCGACCGCGGCGAACACCGGACGGTACAGGTAGCGCTGCATCAGCCACAAGAGCAGTGCGAAGTTGAGCGCCTGCGCGCCGACGGTGAACCAGTCGATCAACACGGGTCACTTGCCCACCGCGTGCACGGCCTGGATCGCCTGATTCCAGAACGGGTTCGCGAACAGCAAGATCATCGAGATCACAAAGCAGTAGATCGCGGTCGATTCGATCATCGCGAGGCCGACGAACAGCGTGCGGCTGATCGTGCCCGACGCATCGGGCTGCTGCGCCAGCGCCGTGAGCGCGACGGCCACGGCGCGGCCCTCGGCCAGCGCCGGGCCCATCGTGTCGAAGCCGGTGGTGAGGCCGGCCATGACGATCGAGGCCACTGCGATCAGGGTGAGGCTGTCCATCGGGGTTCCTTCAAGGGTTGTCGAGCGTGGGGTTCGGGAAGGCTTGGGCCTCAGGCTCGCGCCGCGTGGCCGCGGCGATGTAGACGGCCGCGAGGACCGTCAAGATGTAGGCCTGCACCATGCCGGTCAGCAGGCCGAGCAGGGTCATCACGACCGGGAACAGACACGGCGTGATCGTCAGCAGGATCGCGATGATCATCGCCCCGCTCATCATGTTGCCGAACAGCCGCACTGCGAGCGCGAGCGTGCGCGAGGCCTCGCCGATGAGGTTGAACGGCAGCATCACGGGAGTCGGCTCGAGGTAGGTCGCGAGGTAGCCGCGCAGGCCCTGGCTGCGGATGCCGAACAGCGGCACGGCCACGAGCACGCTGAGCGCCAACGCGGTGGTCGTCGAGAGCGAGCCGGTCGGCGGCTCGAAGCCGGGCAGCACCGTGCCGAGCGCGGCCAGCGCGAGAAACAGAAACAGCGTGCCGAGGAAGCCGATGAACCGGCGCGGCGACTTCAGCCCCACGTCTTCGATCTGCCCGGCGATGCCGATCATCTCGAGAACGTTTTGCCAGCGCGAGCGCGCCAGGCCGTGCGAGAGCCGCCGCGTGACCAGCGCCGAGCCGATCACCATCACCGCCATCAGTGCCCAGGTGAAGGCGATCGTGGCGTTGAGCGTGAAGAAGCCGTGCTGCCAGTAGACGATGAGGTCGGGTGTGATGTGCATGGGGTGGCCTACACGGGGGCCGCGGTTGTGACTGTGACATCGATTGCGGTTACTTTGGCGGCGGGTCGGGTCATCCGCGCGGTCAGCCGGGTGACGAGCGGGCGCGCCACCAGAAACCCGAGCAGGCACAGCGCCATGCGCTGCCACTCCGCGCCGCCGACCACATAGAAACCGGCCAGCGCGAACAGCGTGCGCAGCGCGAGGCTGGCGGTGAACCACAGGCCAGGCCGCGGCGAGCGCAGCGCGCGCCGAATCGTCCACCACAGCCCGCTGTAGAAGCCCGCGCCCAGCAGCAAGCCGAGCAGGCCGGCCACGAGCCATGTCAACACATGGCCTTCATTCATCGCCGTCGGCTTGCTCGTCGCGCATCGCGCGCTCTTCCTGCGAGACCCAGTACCAGGCGCTGGCACAGCCCGCGACCGGCCCGGCCACCAGCAGCGCCAGCGTCCACGAGTGGCCGCCAGGGTAGTGTTTGTCGAGCCAGAGCCCGAAGAAGGCACCGAGCAGCGTCGGCACCACGACCGACCAGCCGACCATCCCCATCACGCCCAGCCCCGACCAGACCACCGGCGCGCCGATGCGCCGTGTGCGCAGCTTGCGGCGCGCGCTCGCCTCGACCCGCGCGGCGAGCGCCGGCTCCTCTTTCGCTGGGCGCCCGTAGGCGCGGTGGCCGGGGTCGTCAACCATGGCGCAGCGAGACGAAGCGGCGCATCAGGTCGGCCTCGACCCGCGCCATGGCCATGCGGGCGCTGCGCTGATGCTGATCGAGCGTGGTGAACTCGCGCTCGACGGTTTCGCGCAGCAACGCGAGGTCGGTGCCGGCGATGGCGCGGCGCACCGACACCCTGACCTCGGCACCGGTCTTCACCAGCACGCCCGAATCGACGGCGACGAACACTTCGCCTTCGCCGAGCGACTCATACGTCAGGATGCCCTGGACGAGCGCCGCCACGCAGTCGAGTCGGCGCGGCCAAAAGCCCACTGCGCCCTGCGGCGTTTCGGCAACGATGCGCGATACACCGGCCCGATCGGCGAACACACGAAAGGGCAGCAACACCTTAAGGTGCATCGAATTCGCCGACAGCTCAGGCATGGGCTTCGGCCGGCTGCGCGGGCGCCTTGGCTTCGTCGACCTTGCCGATCATGTGGAGCGCGCTCTCGGGCACGCCCGCGAACTCGTCGCGCAGGATGCGCTCGCAGCCGTCGAGCGCATCGGCCAGGCTCACGAGCTTGCCGACGTGGCCGGTGAACTGGCCGGTAGTGAAGAACGGCTGCGTCAAAAAACGCTCGAGGCGCCGCGCCCGCGCGACCACCTTGCGGTCGTCGGGCGAGAGCTGCTCGAGGCCTAGCATCGCGATGATGTCTTTGAGGTCGTCGTACTGCGCCAGCGTGCGCCGGATCTCGCGCGCCAGCGCGTAGTGACGCTCGCCGACGATGCCCGGCGTCGACATTTTCGAGCTCGACTGCAGCGGGTCGATCGCCGGGAACATGCCCTCGCTTGCTCGCTTGCGCGAGAGCACGATCGAGGCTGAAAGGTGCGAGAAGGTGTGCACGGCGGCCGGGTCGGTGAAGTCGTCGGCCGGCACGTAGACGGCCTGGATCGAGGTGATCGCGCCGGCCTCGGTGTTGGCGATGCGTTCTTCGAGCGCCGCGAGCTCGGTGCCCATCGTCGGCTGGTAGCCCAGGCGCGACGGGATCTGTCCGAGCAGGCCCGATACCTCGGAGCCGGCCTGGATGAAGCGAAAGATGTTGTCGACGAGCAGCAGCACGTCGCGGTGCTCGTCGTCGCGGAAGTACTCGGCCATCGTCAGCGCCGCATGGCCGATGCGAAAGCGGCTGCCCGGCAGCTCGTTCATCTGCGCGAACAGCATCACCATGTTGGGCATCACGCCGGCGGCTTGCATGTCAAGCCACAGTTCCTCGCCTTCGCGGCAACGCTCGCCGATGCCGCAGAAGATACTGACGCCTTCTTCGTGCCCGATCATGTTGTGGATCATCTCGGTCAGCAGCACCGTCTTGCCGACGCCGGCACCGCCGAACAGGCCCGCCTTGCCGCCACGCTCGAGCGGCACCAGCACGTCGATCATCTTGATGCCGGTCTCGAAGGTCTCGGAGCGGTTCGAGCGCGCGGCCAGCGATGGCGGCTCGCGGTGCACCGAGCGCCACTGCACCTCACTTCCCACATCACCCAGCGGCGCGCCGCCGTCGATGGTGTTGCCGAACACGTCGAACATGCGCGAGAGCGTGGCCCGGCCCACTGGTGCCATCAGCGGGCCGCCGGTGTCTTGCACCGCCATGCCGCGAGCGAGGCCTTGCGTCGGCGTGAGCGCGATGCCGCGAACGTGCTGCGCGTCGCGCTGCGCCATGACTTCGATGACGACGCTGTCGCCCGCGCCACCGCGCAGCAGCGAGCGGATCGAAGGCAAGCGGTGGTCGAAGCGCACGTCGACCACACTGCCACGCACCGCGACCACCAAGCCGGTGTTGCGTGCGGCATCGGTCGCGCCGGGGTCGAAGGGGGTCATGTGTGGGCGAGTGGAGTTGGGCGCGGCGAGTTGGCACGAGCGCTGTGCTCGTCACTGTCCACAGAATGCGCGGCCCCCTCGGCAGCGTCTGTGCGTCAGCGCACACGGTGCCGTGCTTAACCGGCCTGGGCTATAAGTTGTGAGGCGGGAGGAGGGTGCGGTCGCGGTCCGGACAATTCCTTGCGCCATGCCGCGCAGGCGCTCGCGCACGAGATACATTGGCAGCGCGCGATTGCGGTGAGCGTTAGCGCCAGGAGTACCGCCATGTTGAAGACATTCTGAGCATTGCTCCAGCCCAACGGACAGTTGCAGTTTCTCGACGGCACCGCCGATGCGGCGAACGCGCCTCGTCAAGTGTTGGTGACATGTACCGACGAAGCTGCCCGGAGCGACACCGCACTGAACGGCGCCGCGTTGAGCGAGCCGGCATTGGCGCAGGACTGGCTGCGCGACGAAGAGGAGGTGGCATGGGCCCATTTGCAATCCGGCAAGTGATCCTGGCTCCGTTTCCGTTTTCCGATCTTGAAGGCGGCTTACAACGCAACAGCCATGCGCGTGCCGAGGACCAACTTAAGTCTGAGCGGCACCAGCAGGTGGTTGAGTCTCGCGTGGCCATGGGCAAGGCGTTCACCTTCTGCCACACGCTCGACGAGGCCAAGGCGGTGAGATCGCGCACGAACTGGCCAAGAACCTGCCCAAGAACCTGCGCAAGAACCTGACCGTGGACTGGTCGGCGCGCGAGAGCGTGCAGGCCAAGCTGCGGCTGATGGTCAAACGCAGTTTGCGCAAGTACAAGTACCCGCCGGATCAGCAGGATGCAGCGGTGGAGTTGGTGTTGCAGCAGGCGAAGGCGTTGGGTGAGGCTTGGGCCTGATGGGCGGCCATAATCCCCCGATGCCCGCGAAGCCCTCACCCTCAGCATCACCCTTCGATTGGCGTTGGCGCACGCCATTGGCCTGACCGACCTGTTGCGCCCGCCTGGGTGCTCAGGTTTCCACCCAGCACCTCGCGCCGGCCTCGCCAGCGACAGGAAAAGCGGGTCTCGACGAGGATGTGAATCGTGGGTGACGAGCAAAACACCCAACGCAATCGACAGGGTAGAGCGCACATGCTGCTGATGATCGACAACTACGACAGTTTCACCTTCAACCTCGTGCAGTATTTCGCCGAGCTCGGCGAGGACGTGCGTGTGCTGCGCAACGACGAGATCGACGTGGCCGGCATCGGCGCGATGAAGCCGAGCAAGCTCGTGCTCTCGCCCGGCCCGTGCTCGCCGGCCGAGGCGGGCGTGTGCATCGCGGCGATCGAAGCGTTCATTGGCAAGCTGCCGATCCTCGGCGTGTGCCTCGGGCATCAGGCGATCGGTGCGGCGCTCGGCGGCAAGGTGGTTCGCGCAAAGGCGCAGATGCACGGCAAGACCGATGTGATCACTACCGACGAACGCGGCGTGTTCACCGGGCTGCCGCGCGAGTTCACGGTCACGCGTTACCACTCGCTGGTGATCGAGCGCGCCTCGCTGCCCGAGGTGCTCGACGTGACTTCGACGTCGCAAGACGGCGAGATCATGGGCGTGCGCCACCGTGAGCTCGCCGGCACGAAAACGCCGCTCGAAGGCGTGCAGTTCCATCCCGAATCGATCTTGACCGAGCACGGGCACGCGATGCTGAAGAACTTTTTGGAGCTGCGCGGATGAAGCTCGTCGACTTGCGCTCGGACACGGTCACGCAGCCCACACCAGCGATGCGCGCGGCGATGTTGGAAGCCCCGCTCGGCGACGACGTGTTCGGTGACGACCCGACCGTCAACGCGCTGCAGTCGCGCATCGCTGAACTGCTCGGCAAAGAAGCGGCGCTGTTCGTGCCCACTGGAACGCAGAGCAACCTCGTCGCGATCATGGGCCACTGCCAGCGCGGTGACGAATACATCGTCGGCCAGATGGCGCACACCTACCGGTGGGAAGGCGGCGGTGCCGCCGTGCTCGGCAGCGTGCAGCCGCAGCCGCTCGAGCAGCAGCGAGACGGCACGCTCGCGTTGACAGACATCGAGGCCGCGATCAAGCCCGA
>JANLUW010000457.1:0-11854 GCA_031363645.1 Rhizobacter sp.
AGCAGATGAAGGTGCGGTCTTCGACTCGCGCCACGTCGCTCGGGCTGCTGCAGGCGAGGTAGCTGTTCGGGCGCAGCTCGGGGTTGAGCTTCTTGAAGGTGCCGGCTGCCACGAGCTGCGCGCACAGGCGGTCGTACTCGGCGGTGCTGCCGTCGCACCAGTGCACATCGGCCGCCCCGGTCAGTGCGGCCATTTGTGCCACCCATTCGACCAACTTGGCATGGTGCACGCTGGCGGGCACGTTCAAGCGCACCCCTTCCATCACAGTACGATTCATCGCGGATCCAATCATAGAGGTCAAAAAAGCGGTATCGGGCAAGCCCACTGAACCGCGTTGCCGGCTCGAAGGGCTTGCCCAATGCCGCTGAGCAGTGGGCCGAAATCACAAAGTTACCGACCAGTTTCAGGCAAGTTTCCGTCTGTGACCGGCACGGTACTGGACAGTTCCTTCAATTCATTGTCGCGGCAGTGTAATGGGCTGGTAACTGCCGCGAATCGGGGGGTCATGCGATGTGGGCATGCGCGCATACGTGTGATTTGTGACGTTCGGGCTGCCGCTGGCGCGGGCGCGAACTGCAGGGTCGACAGCAATAATCACGGCGATGATCCTGCGCCGCCGATTGCTCACCCTGCCGCTGGCAACGCTGCTGCTCCCCGCATCGCAGACCCAGGCCCAGCAACGGCGTTCGCTGGCCGACCCGATGCGCCTGGGTGTTGACACCGCGCTGTTCGATTCCGGGCTGGCGAAGGCTTTGCAGCAAGGCTTCGGGCGCGACACCGGCATTGCCGTCAAGCTCATCAGCCTGCCGGCGCTGCCACTGCTCGATGGGCTGGACCGCGGCGAGTTCGATGCCGCGCTCGCCAACGCACCTGAGGCCGAGGCGAAGCTGGAAAAAGAAGGCCTCGCGCATGACCGGCGTGCAGTCGCCGCGGGCGAGTTCCTGATCGTCGGCCCCGCACCGCGCGGCAAACAGCGAGACCCTGCCTCGATCGCTGGCTTGAAGGGCGCCGCCGGAGCGTTGATTCAAGTGCGCAGCGCGGCGCTCGCAATGCCCGGTACCGTCACCTTTCTGTCGGCTGGCGACGGCTCGGGCACGCATGCGATGGAGCAGGGTCTGTGGCGCTCGGCCAAGCTCGGGCCGACGGCGCCGTGGTATGCGTCGGCCGACCTCGCATCGAGCCTGATCGCACAAGCCCGCGCGCAAAGCGCCTATGCGGTGGTCGAGCGCGGCGCCTGGGCGGTGCAAGGCGGCGCGCCGCTGGCGGTGCTGGTCGAGGGCGACCCGGCGCTGGCCGAAGCGGTGCACGTGATGCGCGCGTTTCGCATCAATCACCCGGCGGGCAAGATGTTCGTCGCGTGGGTCGCGGGGCCGAAGGGCCGGCGGGTCGTCTCAGCGCAGCGCGCCTACCGTGTGGCGTGATCGGTCGCAATGCTCCGCACACTCTCTGCGTGCAGGCCGCCGCCTTTCGACTGTGGCCTGTGCGAGGTCGACACCACAGAACTGTTCCGCGCCCGTGTGGCTCCGGACAGACGCTGAGCGGAGCGTTCATGACCCTTGTTGCGTTCGGGTAAATCACCGGGTTGGTTGTCACTGGCGCTCGCTACATTGCGGTGCTGCGCAGGCGGGAATCTCTCGGACTCTCGTCGCTCCGTTCGACAACCCACTCTGAAAGAAGCACCATGAGCCTGATCAGTTTCATCAAGGAAGCCGGCGAAAAACTCTTCGGCCACAAAGCCCCGGCTGCCGATGCCCCGGCCGTCGATGTCGATGCCGCGAACAAGACGGCAGCCGACGCGATTGCTGCTTACATCGGCACCCAGAACCTGAAGGTCGATGGCCTCGACGTGGCGTTCGACGGCGCGACCGGCACCGTATCGGTCGCAGGCGAGGCGCCCGACCAGGCGACGCGCGAAAAAGTCGTTCTGTGTTGCGGCAACGTGGCCGGCGTGACGCAGGTCGACGACGCGATGACCACGGCCGAGCCGGCCGATGAGTCGCGCTGGTACACCGTGGTGCGCGGCGACACGCTCTCGGCGATCTCGAAAACCCAGTACGGCAATGCCAACGAGTACCCGAAGATTTTCGAAGCCAACAAGCCGATGTTGACCAGCCCGGACAAGATCTATCCGGGGCAGGTGCTGCGTATCCCCGCGTAAGCGAAGGGCACCATGAAAAACGGGCGGCCCTGGGGCCGCCCGTTTTGCTTTGCGTGGCGCCGCGATCAGGCCGGCGCCATCTCCATCGTCGGATAGTCGGTATAGCCCTCGGCGCTGCCGCCGTACAGCGTCTCGCGCACCGGCTGTGCGAGCGGCGCATCGACGCGCAATCGCTCGACCAGGTCGGGGTTGCTGATGAAGTGCTTGCCGAACGCGACCATGTCGGCGCCGCCGCTCTTCACGACCTCGATCGCCATTGCACGCGTGTAGCCGTTGTTGACGATCCACGCGCCCTGCGGGTTGCCTTGTTTGAAGCGCGCGCGCAGCGCGACGAAGTCGAACGGCGCGTTGTCGCGCGGACCGCCGGTCGCGCCTTCGACGACGTGGATGAACGCGAGCTTGAGCGGTGCGAGTTTGTCAACCACCAACCCGTACATGGCTTGCGCGTCGGTGTCGGGCCCGGCATCGTTGGCGGGCGTGACCGGCGAGAGGCGAATGCCGGTGCGGCCGGCGCCGATCTCGTCGGCGATCGCGGTCATCACCTCCACCACCAGCCGCGCGCGGTTTTCATGCGAGCCGCCGTAGGCATCGGTGCGGTCGTTGATGCTGTCGCGCATGAACTGCTCGAGCAAGTAGCCGTTGGCGCCGTGTACCTCGACGCCGTCGAAGCCGGCGGCGATGGCGTTGCGGGCGGCGTGGCGGTAGTCGGCGATCAGGCGCGGGATTTCGTCGGTGCGCAGCGCGCGCGGCTCGGAAACATCCTCGAAGCCCTGCGCAGTGAAGGTCTTGCCTTTCGCGCGCTTGGCGGTGCTCGACACCGGCACCACGCCCGCCGGCAACAGCGAGAGGTGCGAGATGCGGCCCACATGCCAGAGTTGCACGACGATCTTGCCGCCCTTGGCGTGAACCGCGTCGGTGACCTTCTTCCAGCCCGCGATTTGTTCTTCGCTGTAGACGCCCGGCGTGTCGAGGTAGCCCTGGCCTTCGGCCGAAATCTGCGTGCCCTCGGTGACGATCAACCCTGCGCTGGCGCGTTGCTCGTAGTACGTGACCATCAGCGCGGTGGGCACCTGGTTCGGGCCGGCACGGTCGCGGGTGAGTGGTGCCATCACGATGCGGTTGGCGGCGGCGATATCGCCGAAATGGATCGGATCGAACAGCGTGGTCATGCGGCTACTTTCATTGAAATGAGTTGCCGGCGATGCTACGTCTGCGTCGAATAACAGGACGACGCGCAGCCGCGGTCGAAATCGGTTAAAGCCGGCGCGAACCCAGCCCTGCCAACGGCTACAGTGCGGGCCCGAATCCGACGACACTAGTGCCATGCTCGCTTACCGACACGCCTTTCACGCGGGCAATCACGCGGACGTGCTCAAGCACACCGTGCTGACCCTGCTGCTGCGCTACATGAACCAGAAAGACAAGCCGTACCGGCTCGTCGACACGCATGCGGGCGCTGGCGGCTATTCGCTCGAAGGCCGGTTCGCGCAGAAGAAAGGCGAGTTCGAGCAAGGTGTGCTGCGGCTCTGGGATCGCGACGATTTGCCACCGGCCGTGGCCGACTACATGCAACTCGTGCGCCAGTTCAATCCCGACGGCATGCTCGAGCAATACCCCGGCTCGCCGGCTTTCGCGCACATGCTGCTGCGCGCGCAAGACCAGCTTCGCCTGTTCGAGCTGCACCCGACCGATCACCGCATCCTGCAGTCCTACATCGGCGAGGTCAAGGGCGCAGAAGTGTTCGACACCGACGGCTTCGACGGGCTCAAAGGCCAAGTGCCGCCGTCGTCGCGCCGTGCGGTCGTGTTGATGGACCCGAGCTACGAGGGCCACAGGGACTACAGCAAGGTCATCACGTCTCTGCGCGAGGCGATCGCGCGGTTTCCGGAGGGTGTGTACGTCGTCTGGTATCCGCAGGTCAGCAAGCTCGAAGCGGCGCAACTGCCCAAGCGCCTCGAAGGCATCGCGCCCAAGGGCTGGCTGCACGCGCGGCTCACGGTGCAGCAGCCCTCCAACCAAGGCTTCGGCCTCGCCGGCAGCGGCATGTTCGTGATCAACCCACCGTTCACATTGCACGACGAGTTGCTCGAGGCGTTGCCGTACCTCACCGACACGCTCGGCCAGTACGACGGCGCGAATTACATGCTGGAGCAGCGCGCAGCTTGATCTAGTTCGCTGGCGCCGCGCGCTTCAAATCACGAAAGGCCGCGAACAGCCACGAGCGCATGCCGACGACCAACGTGTAGGGCCGCTTGTGCTCGGGCGCGAGCTTTTGATCGGCCAAATGTTGCTGCGCGAAATCTTGCCCGACGCGCTGCAGCCGCTCGACGAAGTTGGCTGCTTGCGCGCTGCTGATCTGGCCATGCACCAGCATCAGCGTCTCGCCCTCGCCGTCGAAGCCACCGCTGTAGTAGTCGCCTGCGACGTGCTCGCGAAAGTACGCCATCACCGGCCCGTTCGGGCGCCACCTGAAACCCTTCGCCACCTTCAGGCGGTAGCGGTTCAGCGGCCGCAACTCGATGAAGCCGAGCTTGTCGAGTTGCAACAGGTAGCGCACGCAGTCGGCATCGCTGATTGCGTAGCTCGTGACCATCTGCTCGAAGGTCCACTGGCTGATGCAACAGATGGCCAGCAGCATCAGCTTGCGGTCGGCGACGACGGCGGTCTCTTGCTCGAGCGTGAGCTCGCGGCGCAGTGGTTGCGCATCGGCGATTTTGCGGGCGAGTTCGGCGAAGTCCATCTTCAGCACGCGCAACACTTCGTCGACGCGCGACAACGGCATGTCGCCCTTCGCGAAGACGCGCTTGATGCTCGACTCGGCCATGCCGAGCTGCCCTGCGAGCTCGGCGTAGGTGATGCCGGCGGCCTTGAGTTCGCGCTTCAGCGCGGTGACCAGGTCGTGCGTCGTGCTCATCGGTACAACTCCTCAAAAAGTACCTTTAGAAGATACCAGAGGAGCAAACCGATGCAGCCCTCTTTCAGGTGATTGATACCGTCGGACGCGCACCTGAAGATGCACCCGTGTTCAACAAACCCATGAAAGACCGCACCATGCAATCCACCACGATTTGCAAAGACACCAGGGCCTGGAAGCTCCAGGTCTGGGTCTCGTTCGGGCTGGCCGTGCTGCTCTGTGGCTCGGGCCTGGCTTACCTGCCGGGCGCCGACCTCGACCGCGCCTTCATGGTGATGGGCTACATGTTTTGCCTCTCGACCGCGTTCGCGCTCGCCAAGTACGTGCGTGACAACGAGCTGCGCAAGACCGACACGCCGATGTGGGGTGCGGTGGTCTGGGGCGGCTTCGCGCTCGCAATGGGGCTCACGGCCTGGGGCCTGTGGCGCATGGACGTGAACCCGACCTACAAGGCCTTCCTCGGCGTCAGCTGGTTGTTCCTCATCTCGACCGTGTTCACGCTGGCCAAGACGCTGCGCGATGCGCACGAAGCGCTGATCGCCGAGGCGCGCGCCCAAGGCATGGCGATGCGTGTCGGCAACGACGCGCGCTGAACCTCGTTCATTACCGCATCTTCATCTTCAGGAGTTCTCGCATGAACATTCACACCATTCGCCGCAGTCTGTTGTCCGTCACGGTGGCGACGCTGTTGACCCTCAACCTCGCAACCGCGCAGGGGCAATCCGAAGCTTCGGCACTGAGCGCGCTGTCGGCCTTGCCGATCGCGGTCTCGATCGCTGCGCCGGTGATGATTCTTTCGGCCGGCGTGACCTTGACGGTCGTCGCAGTCGAGGCTTCGGCGACCGGCGCGCTCTGGGTGTTGGAGCGCGCCTCCGACGGCGCGCGTGCCACGGTGAAGCTCAGCGCGCAGGCGGCCGGCGCGCTCTCGGTGTCGGCCGGCACGGCGGTCGTCGTCACGGCAGTCAGCACCGGCTGGGTGCTCTCGACCGCCAGCCGCGCGATCGCGTTCATCCCGAACGAGATCGGCGCGGCGCTGCTGTACAACGAACGGGTAACGCGGTGATCAACGCGGCATCGCGAGCCGCGTTGATCACCGCCGCGCTCGCCGCGTCGCTCGCCACATTCGCGGGCGCGGCGCGCGCCGGCCGCAGCTGCGAGAACAAGCCGCCTGCGGTCGACGCGATTCAACGCTCGATGGCGCTGGCCGAGCACACGGCCAGGCAGCTCGACCAGAGCGGCGCACAGGTGGTCGTGCTCGCCCGCATGGGGCAGAACCTGGGCGAATACAACATCCGCTACTCGCACCTCGGCCTCGCGTACCGCGATGCCGACAACAAGTGGCGCGTCGTGCACAAGCTCAACCAGTGCGGTACGTCGCACGCCTCGGTCTACCGCCAAGGGTTGGGTGAGTTCTTTCTCGACGACCTCTACAAATACGAGGCCGCGGTCGTGATCCCGAAGCCCGAGGTGCAGGCCAAGCTGCTGCCGATGCTCAAACACAACGCGCGACTGGCCCAGCTCAACACGCCGGAATACAGCATGGTCGCGTACCCGTGGGCGCAGACGTACCAGCAGTCGAACCAGTGGGCGATTGAGACGCTCGCGATGGCGCAGGTGCCGGCTGCGCAGACGCGTGAGCGCGCCCAGGCCTGGTTACAGCTGCAGAACAACCAGCCGACAACGCTGCGCATCTCGGCGCTGAATCGCCTGCGCGGGCGCCTGACAGCCGCCAATATCGCGTTCGACGATCACCCGAGCGAGAAGCGGTTCAGCGATCGCATCGAAACCGTCACGGTCGACTCGGTCTTCGCATGGCTTAACCGCAGCGGCCTGGGCGGGGCGGTGCAGGTGATCCGGTAGATTCCGGCTGCGCTCCAACACACCGACAGATCAACGACAGAGGCTGCATGAACCCGAACGAGCACGCTCACCCGAATCAGTTCGCGCTGCTGAAGCAGCGCCGCTTCGCGCCGTTCTTCTGGACCCAGTTTCTCGGCGCCGGCAACGACAACCTGTTCAAGTTCGCGTTCACCGTGATGATCACCTACCAGCTGCAGATCGGCTGGCTGCCGGCGAGCATGGCCGGCCTCGTCATCGGCGCGCTGTTCATCCTGCCGTTTCTCGTGTTCTCGGCGACTGCCGGCCAGGTCACCGACAAGTACGACAAGACGCAGGTGATCCGCTTCGTCAAGAACCTCGAGATCGCGATCATGGCGTTCGCGGCGTTCGGTTTCTGGACGACCAACGTTTATGTGCTGCTCGGCTGCGTGCTGTTGATGGGTTTGCACTCGACAATCTTCGGCCCGGTCAAGTTCGCCTACCTGCCTCAGCACCTGAGCGAGCGCGAGTTGACCGGCGGCAACGGCATGGTCGAGATGGGTACGTTCGTGGCGATCCTGCTCGGGCAAGTGGCGGGCGGGCTGCTGGTGGCGATCCCGGATGTCGGCCGGCGCTACGTGGCGATCGGCTGTGTCGCGCTCGCGTTGTTGGGGCGCATGACGGCGCAAGCGGTGCCGGCCACCCCCAGCACCGATCCGAACCTGCGCATCAACTGGAACCCCGTGACAGAAACCTGGCGCAACCTGATGCTGGCGCGCCAGAACATCGTCGTGTTCCGCTCGCTGCTCGGCATCTCGTGGATGTGGTTCTTCGGCGCGGTGTTCCTGTCGCTGTTCCCGGCGTTCGCGAAAGACGTGCTGCACGGCGACGAGCGCGTCGCGTCGCTGTTGCTCGTGGTGTTCTCGATCGGCATCGGCACCGGTTCGCTGCTGTGCGAGATGCTCTCGAAGCGGCATGTGGAGATCGGCCTCGTGCCGTTGGGTGCGATCGGCATGAGCGTGTTCGCGATCGATTTGTACTTCGCATCAAATGGCCTGGCGCCATCGGCGGGCTTCGGCCTCGCCGAGTTCGTCGCGCAGCCCGCGCACTGGCGCGTGATGGCCGACCTGGCGTTGCTTTCGCTGTTCGCGGGGCTCTACAGCGTGCCGATGTACGCGCTCATTCAGATGCGCTCGCAGCCCAGCCACCGCGCCCGCATCATCGCGGCGAACAACATCCTGAATGCGCTGTTCATGATCGTCAGCTCGATCGGTGTCGGCGCGTTGCTGGCGGCGAAGGTCACGATCCCGCAGGTGTTCCTGATCACGGGTTTGCTGAACGCTGTGGTCGCGTTTTACATCTTCATGTTGGTGCCGGAGTATTTGCTGCGCTTCGTCGCGTTCGTGATCACGCGCTTCGTCTACCGCTTCAAGGTGCGCGGCGACGAGCACATCCCGACCGAGGGCGCGGCCATTCTGGTGTGCAACCACGTCGCATTCGTCGACCCGGTGCTGCTGATGGCCGCAAGCCCTCGGCCGATCCGCTTCATCATGGACCACAAGATTTTCGCGATGCCGGTGCTCGGCGCGTTTTTCAAGCTCGCCAAGGCGATCCCGATCGCGCCGCAACGCGAAGACCCGGCCGCCTACGAAGCCGCGTTCGCTAAGGCACGCTCGGTGCTCGACGACGGCGACCTGCTGTGCATCTTTCCCGAGGGTGCGTTGACGCGCGACGGCGAGCTCGGTGAGTTCAAAGGCGGCGTGATGAAGCTGCTCGAATCGAACCCAGTGCCGGTGGTACCGCTCGCGCTGCAGAACCTGTGGGGCTCGTACTTCTCGCGCAAGGGCGGCTCGGCAATGAGCAAGCCTTTCCGCCGCGGCTGGTTCAATGTCGTCGGGCTGGTGGCGGGCGATGCAGTGCCTGCTGCGGCTGTCACGCCGGCGGGTCTTCGCGAGAAAGTGTCGCTGCTTCTGGCATCCTGAGCGCCTTTCGCAGTTCTGGGAGTCGACAGGAATGGCCTTGCAGTTGAGCCGCGCCGCCGTCGCGCGCATCGTGCCGTTCGCGGCGTTCATGGTCCTGCTGGTCGCGCGCGGTGAGGTGCCGGCGGATGGCTCGTGGGGCATCGACACGCGCTGGGTCTACGGCGTCACGGTGGGGGTGGTCGGCGGGCTGCTCGCGTATTTCTGGCGTGAGTACGGCGAGCTGGTCGCGCAGACCCGGCCATCGCTTTTCGAGACCGCGCTCGCTGCGGGCGTCGGCTTGGTGGTTTTCGCGTTCTGGATTCGGCTGGATGCGCCGTGGATGACGATCGGCAGCCCGTCTGCGAGCTTCCTTCCGCTCGACACGCAGGGCCATTTGATCTGGCCGCTGGTCGCGGTGCGCTGGATCGGCGCGGCGCTGATCGTGCCGGTGATGGAGGAACTGTTTTGGCGCTCGTTCCTGATGCGCTGGATCCAAAGCCCGCAGTTCGAGTCTGTCGTGCCGCAGCGTGTGGCGCTCAAAGCCATCGTGCTCTCGACCTTCGTCTTCGTGCTCGCGCACACGCTGTGGCTCGCGGCGATCATCGCCGGCCTTGCCTACGCGTGGCTCTACGTGCGCACCGGAAAGCTCTGGGTGCCGATCATCGCGCACGCGGTCACCAACGGCGCGCTCGGCGTGTGGGTGGTGGTGACGGGGAACTGGGCGTTCTGGTGAGGCTCACGTCGTCGTCGATTCACGCCCGAGCCGCTCGTATTCCGAGATCACCTGCGCGCCGAGCAGCAAAAGCGTCGCCGCGATCTCCAGGCTGAGCAGCACGACGATCGCGGTCGTCAGCGAGCCGTAGACCACGCTGACCTGCGACAGCGTCGCGAAGTACCACACGAGCACGTGGCGCGTGATCTCCCATAACACGGCCGCTGTCACGCCGCCGATCAGCGCGTGCGTGATGCGGCGGCGCCCGTAGGGCATCACGAGGTAGACCGAGGTCAACACGAACACCTCGCCCGCGAAGCCGAGCAAGTAGAGCAACGCGCCGGAAACACCGTGCAACGACCAGCTGCGGCCGAGCAGCTCGACCCGTTCCTGACCGATCGCCGTCAGGCTGCCCGCCACCAGCGTGACCAGCAACATGCCGACGCCGAGCGACAGGATGTAGAGGTAAGGCAGCAACGCCGAGACAAGGTAGTGGCGTTTGCGCGCGACCACGCGGTGCAGGAAGATCACCGACATCGCGCTCTCCAGCACCGTGAACGCGAGCGAGCTGAAGAACAGCATCGTGATGCCGAGCACCCAGCCGATCAGCTCGCGGTGATCGAGAAAGTTGGCCAGCTCGTGCACGATCGCGCGCGACTGGCCGGGCATCAGCCATTCGAGGTAGCGGCCCAGCGTGGCGAGCAGCGCGGCCTGGTCGATCACGTGCGACAGCGCGATCACGATCAGGATCAGCAACGGCACGATCGAGAGCAGCGCGTAGTACGCCACCGCGCCGGCCAGCAGCAGGCCCTGGTTGGCGCGGAACGCTTTCAGCGTGCGCCAAGCGAAGCCGGCCGGGTCGTGCAGGACGATGCGGGCGCGTGAGGCGATTCTCATCGCTTGAAGGCGCCGACATGTACAAGTAAACTAACAATTGTTATAACTTCAGGATTCGCCATGCACACGCTCAAGTTGACCCAGATCGGAAACTCCGTCGGTGTGATTCTCCCGAAAGAGGTGTTGGCGCGCTTGAAGGTCGAGAAGGGTGATGTGATCTACCTGACCGACAGCGCCGACGGCCTGCGCATCACGCCGCACGACCCGACCTTCGAAGCACAGATGAAAGCAGCGCGCGCCGTCATGCGCAAGCGCCGCAACGTGCTGCACGAGTTGGCGAAGTGAAGTCGGCCAACGACCCTTGGGTATGGATCGACCTGTCGGTGATTCATGCGGTTCAGGACGGGCAGCTCGGCGAGCACGGTGGTTCGGCGGGCTTGCGCGATGCAGGCCTGCTGGAGTCCGCGCTTGCGCGCTTGCTGCAACTGGCCGCTTACGGCGAGCCCGACGCAGCCTCGCTGGCGGCCGCGTACGGGTTCGGTCTCGCGAAGAACCAACCGTTCATCGACGGCAACAAGCGCACGGCCTTCGTCGCTGTCGAGTTGTTCCTCGCGCTCAACGGTTGGTCGCTCATTGCCACCGATGCGGATTGCGTGATGGAGATGCTGCGTCTTGCGGGCGGTGAGTCCAGCGAGGCGCAGTTCGCCCACTGGGTTCGCACGAACATCAGCAAAGACTGACTCGTTACACCCCGCGCGCCCGGTCCTCCCGGAACCGCTGCGCGAACGCCGCGAACGCCCCGGCATCGAGCGCCTCGCGCGCCTGTCGCATCAGGTTCACGTAGTAGTGCAGGTTGTGGATGCTCGCGAGCATCGGGCCGAGCATTTCGCTGCAACGGTCGAGGTGGTGCAGGTAGGCGCGCGAGAAGTTCTGGCAGGTGTGGCACGCACAGCTCATGTCGGGCGGCGACTCATCCGTTTTGTGGCGCGCGTTGCGCAGCTTGAGGTCACCGAAGCGCGTGAACAGGTGGCCGTTGCGCGCATTGCGCGTCGGCATCACGCAATCGAACATGTCGACGCCGGCCTCCACGCCTTCGATCAAGTCTTCCGGCGTGCCCACGCCCATCAGGTAGCGCGGCTTGTGCGCCGGCAGCCGGTGCGGCGTGTGCGCGACGATTTGTTGCATCAGTGGCTTGGGCTCGTTTTTTTATGTTTGTATCCTCACATCCGTACATATTTGAGTATTGTATTGCAATAACCGTATCCTGGGTTTGTATAGTTTTGTTGAAAAAATAATATTTATAATATTAAATTAGTACGGATGTGAGGATACAAACATAAAAAAAACATACATATGTATGTTGGTGCTGATTCAATTTTCAATAAAAATAAAAAATAAAAATTACATAACAAATATTATGATATGTATTTTTATGTTTTCGTGGCAAACAAAAG
>JANLUW010000459.1:0-3026 GCA_031363645.1 Rhizobacter sp.
GGGTGCACCCGACCACCCGGGCGCCGATGACCGGGCCGTGCAGCTCCACCATCTCCGCCTGGGAATGGTGGACCCGCCAGCCCGACGAGATGACGACATCCACCGCCGGCCACGCGTCCAGCCACAGGGCCAGTCGTGGCACCCGGACGAACAGCAGATCGGGCTGGTTGTTCGGGTGCATCACACCGTCGAAGTCGAGGAACAGGATCATGGCCCGTCCGGCAAGTCGGCCTGGCTTCGGCACGACGCGCACAGCGTCACGATCCAGCCCGAGGCATTGGCGGCGCCGCCGCCGTTGCCGCAGCGCTGGCACGTCGTATCCGCCTCTTCACCGGCCAGCGCCACGCGATCCTTGATCCGGTCGAAGAGGGCGGTCGGCGTCGCAGGACCCGTGTCGACCCGCTGCACCGAACCCGGCCCGTGCAAGTCCATCACCAGGGTCTGCTCCTTACCGAGCTGCCAGTACACGCGCAGGGCCGCGTACTTCTCCTTGATCTGGATGACCTCAAAGCGCCTGGCCGCGTCGTCGTCGAGCATCGCATCGAGGTCTGCAAACAAGCGGTCTGTTAGTTCGATCCAACCCTGCGGCAAGTCTGACCACACGCGCGGATGCCGTCCCTTGAACAGGCGCGGGAAGCGCGCGACGAGGGCGTCGATCTTGGGATCGGTGGGGAAGTCGCTGGCGGTCATGGGCTGCTCCTGTCGGTGGTCAGGTCAATGAACGGGTTCTTCGCGCGCGCTTCTAGAGGCCTGCGATTGGGATTTGTTTTGGGTGGCGTCCAGCAGGTCGTCGACATGCACCCCAGTGCGCCCGCTGACGACGGCCCGGCCCACCGCGGCGACGAACACCTTGTGCATGCGCCGCGGGCTGCCGAGCAGCGCGAGCTGCTGCACCACCTCGCCCGCCGGCTTGTCGAAGCGCCGGGTCAGTTTCAACTCCTGCAGCACCTGCTGACCAACCGCCCGGGCGATCGCCACCGCCGCCCGCGGTCCCGGCGCCTCGACATGAAACAGCTCGAAGCGCGACACCAGTGACGCCTCGATCGGGCTGAGTCGGTTGGCGGTCGCGATGTAGACGACGTAGGAGGCGTCGAACACCAGGTCGATGCACTTGTCGCGCAGGTGCTGCGCCGTCGCCCGCTCCAGCACCGCGTGCAATGCGTTGGCGGGCTTGTAGTGGTTGCCGGAGCTGACCTTGTCGAGCTCGTCGAGCACGACGACCGGGTTCGCGAAGTCGCTTTGCACGACCAGCCGGAACAGCTGGCCGGTCTCGGACTGCCACCAGTGCTTCTCGGAGCCGGTCAGGACCGAGACCGTCTCAGCCGACTCGAGCGCGTATACAAACGACGGCGCGCCGAGCATGTCGGCCACACACTTCGCGAAGTGGGTCTTGCCAACCCCGGGCGGTCCGACCAGGAGGAGTGGCGGGATCCGCAGCGGCTCGCGAGCGAACGCCGACAACGCACAGCAGGCCTCGATGCGGTCGATCACCTTCGACAGGTTCGGCATGTCGGTGCGCATGCGCGCGATGCGGGCACGCCAGTCGGCCTTGAGGCCCACCAAACGCGTCTCGCCGCGGGCGGCCAGGTCGTCCATGAGCTTGAACTCGGTCTTCTTCTCCTCCGAGCTGAACTTGGTGCGTTGCTCGACGCTCTTGCGGCGTTCAGAGATCACGGCTGCGGAGATGACCGGGACCGGGTGGCCGATGGCAACTCGGCGGCGCTTGGCCGGACGCGTAAGTTGGAGGGGTGCAGGTGCTGCATTGGGCGTCGCGGGGGCGCCGGAGCTCGCCTCCATTCGTTCCCGAATCGCCTGGAGGTGGGCCGCACTCTCGCGCGGCTCGAGTTCTTCATCGTCGACTCGCGCCGGCAGCGCCTCCCGGATGACGCAGGCGCGCTCCCAGGCGCCTGCCCGGCCACTCTGGTTGTAGAGCACGCGACGGGCAGCGTTGAGGGCCTCGCCGAGCACCAAGGGCACGAAAATCGTCTCCGAGCCGTCGTGGCGGCCTGTCAGCAAATCGACGCAAAGCAGCAAGGTGTAGCCCGGTGTGGCGTTGCGCAAATCGCGCAAGGGTTTAGCCATGAACGGCTCCAAGCGTGATCACCCGCCGGGGGTCGAAGTTGGCGTTCTCGATCGTGCCGTTCCAGCTGGTGTAACCCCGCGGGTTGGCGACGACGCGCGTGCGGTGATGCCGGTAGTCGGAAGAGCTGTGCGTGTGACCGTGCACCCACAGCGCGCCGGCCTCGAAGAACGACGCCGACAGGTCGGAGTAGTAGCAGGGGTTCAGATCGCTGCCCTCGTACAGCGGGTCCATGCTGCGCGGGCTCGGGGCGTGGTGGGTGACGACGACGGTGGGCAGGGGTGAATGCGTGTCCAGGCGCGTTTGCAGCCAGTCCCGGCTCAGCGCGTGTTCGCGCCGCGCGTCGTCGGGCTTGAAATGGGTCGAACCCGTGGTGCCTGTTCCGTCCCGCCGCTCCCGGATTGAGCCGCCGAAGTCGTTCAGGCCGCGTATGGCGTTGCGCATCGCGTGGGGCACGGAGGTGCCGGTGGCGACATCGAGCTCGAAGTCGGTCCACAGCGTCGTGCCCAGAAAGCGTACGCCTTGAATGGTCACTTCGTCGCGGTCGAGCAGGTGCACGTGGGTGTCTGCGGCAGCCTCTCGCAGCCGTTCGAGCATGCGAGTGCGCTCGCTGCCGTAGAACTCGTGGTTGCCGGGCACAAGCACGACTGGCTTGCCGGCAAAGGTGGACTTGCGTCGCGCCCAGTGGACGGCCTGGACGCCGACGGCGATGTCGCCGGCGAGCACGACGATGTCGTAGAGCGCGGGGTCGGGCGGCAAGAATTTGGCGAATTCGAGGTGCAGGTCGCTGAGGATCAGCAGGCGCACGGGCGTGTTCATGCAGGCCTCCCGTCGAGTGGCGCGAGAGGGCGTGGCCAGGTCAGGTAGTGATCGGGTGAGACACCGAAGACCTGGTAGCCGGCATCCGGGTCGAGACGGCCGTCGGCGACGTAGTCGATCGTCTGGT
>JANLUW010000460.1:0-5637 GCA_031363645.1 Rhizobacter sp.
GCCGCATTGATGTAGGTGAACCGCCAGTCGGAGTCAAGGGCGACGAATCCGTCGGTGATCGACCCCAGGATCGTCCGGGATCGCGCCTCGCTGGCCCGGATCGCAGCTTCCGCCTGCTTGCGCGCGGTCACGTCGCTGGCCGCGCCGAACCACTCTTTGATCTCACCGTTGCCTGCGAGCATCGGGATTGCCCGCGAGAACGCCCACCCGAACGTGCCGTCGACACGCATCACCCGGTGCTCCAACTCGAAAACGCCCTTGGACCGGATGGCGGTGTGAATGGCCTCCAAGACGTGCGGCTGGTCTTCCGGGGGAATGTATTTGACCAGCCAACTGCGGCTCGGCTCGTGGGTGTCGGCGATGAACTCCCGGCCTTCGAGGTGGCGCAGCTCGGTCCAGTCCGCACTCATGCGGTAGACCACATCCGACGTGGCACTCACGAGCGCTCGGAACCGCTCCTCGCTGGCCCGGATCGACTCGCCCGCCTCCCGCCGCGTCCGGGCCATCTGCAGGTGGGCCGTCACACGGGCCAGCAACTCTTTCGCACTGAACGGCTTCACCAGGTAGTCGTCGGCCCCTTCCTGCATGCCCTCGATCCGGCTTTCCTCGCCGGAGCGGGCAGACAGCATGATGACCGGCACGCCGCTCGTGCGTGGGTCGGCGCGCAGCGCCTGCAACAGAGCGAAGCCGTCGAGCCGGGGCATCATCACGTCGGTCAGGACCAGGTCTGGCAGCAGCGCGAGTGCCGCCGAAAGCGCCGCTTCTCCGTCCGGCACGGCCTCGGTGCGGTAATGCTGGCCGAGCAGACGGACGATGTACTGCCGCATGTCGGCGTTGTCGTCGGCCACCAGCACCAGGGGTCGGTCGTCCTCAAGCAGCTGGAGTGACGCAGCGGGGCCGGTCGGGTCGCCCTGAAGCTGCGGCAGCTCAGAGCTGGTAGCCGTGCGCTGATCGGCGTCGGGCAGCCAGCGCAGCGCTTCCTCAACGAACGGACTCGCCTGCGTGGTGGGCTGCGCGGCGGTGCGACTGCTGCCGACCTGATCATGGGGCAGATGCTGCGAGCCCAGCGGAATTCTGACGGTGAACGTCGTCCCGCGTCCGACCTCGCTTGTCGCGCTGATCGAGCCGCCGTGCAGTTTGACCAGTTCTTGCACCAGGGCCAGCCCGATGCCGCTCCCCTCGTGCGTGCGTCCGCGTGCGTTTTCGACGCGGTGGAAGCGTTCAAACAGCAGCGGCATTTCCTCGGCGGGGATGCCCGTGCCGGTGTCCCACACGCGCAGTTCTGCGGCGAAATCGGTCTGCCGCATCGAGACGGCGATTTCCCCGTCGAAAGTGAACTTGAAGGCGTTGGACAGCAGGTTGAGAACGATCTTCTCCCACATCGACCGATCCACGAACACCGGCTCGCTCGAGCGCGGGCAATCGACGCGAAGTTGCAATCCGGCTCTTTCGCAGGCCGAGCGGAAGTTGCTGGCAAGTTCGGCGGTGAAGTCAGCGAGGTACGTCGGCTCATACGCCGCGCGCACCCGACCGGCCTCGATCCGCGAGAACTCCAGCAGGCTGTTCACGAGGCGCTCCAGGCGCAGCCCGTTGCGGTGAACGACTTCCAGGCGCTCGCGCTGCACCGGCGACAGCGGCTCGTCCGAGGCGGCGAGCGCGACTTCGACCGGCCCGAGCATCAGGGTCAGCGGCGTGCGGAACTCGTGGCTGATGTTGGAGAAGAAGGTGGTCTTTGCCCGGTCCAGTTCGGCCAGCGCTTCAGACCGCCGCCGCTCGTCCTCATACGCACGGGCATTGGCGACAGCGGTGGTCACGCCGGAAGCGAGCATGTCGTAGAAGCTGCGGTAAGCCTCGTTCATCCGCAAGCGAGGGCTGACCCCGGCAATGAAGACGGCGGCGGGGCGCTCGACGCCTGGTGCGATGATTGGCAGCGCCAGCGCCTCGTTCGGCAGCTCGGGATAGGGCCCTGGAGAAACCGGGCCGATCCGCTGCCTGAGGTCATCAACGTGCACTGCCGATACCGAACGAACAACTTCCTCCAAAGGCCAGAGAGCTTGTTCCTCCATTCCGAAACACACCGTGCCCGGGCTGGCGATCGCGTCCGCCGGCAGGCCGGTGGCACCGAGCAGCCGGGCTCGATCATCGACCGGGTCCAGTGCGTAAAGCAGGACGAAGGGCAGGTCGAGGCGGTACTCGGCCAGGATCTGAGCGGACAAGGAGAGAGCTTCGCTGACAGACTTCGCCTTGCTCGCATAGGCAGTCAGGTCACGCAGCGCCCGCGTGCGCCGCTCGCCTAGCATCTGCGCCGTCATCTCGATGACAGGGTGGAACAGGCCGCCGACCCGCCCGGCCTCATCGCGTATCGGGCTGAACGAGAACGTGAAGAAGCACTCCTCGACGTAGCCGTGCCGTTCGAGAAAAATTTGCTGGCCTTCGAGGAAGGCCTGGTCGCCGGCCAAGGCCGATTCGTGCGCCTCGCCGATGACCGGCCACGCCTCCTTCCAGCACTCGGCGAAGTTCTGCCCCATCGAGCGCGGATGCTTGTTGCCGCAAATGACCCGATAGGCATCGTTGTAGAGCTGGACGAGGCCCGGACCCCAGATGACGCAAATGGGCAGGTCCGAGGCCAGGCAGATGCTGATGGTCGTTCGCAGGCTCTGCGGCCACTCGGCCACCGGCCCGAGCGAGCTCTCTGACCAGTCCATCGACCTGATCAGTCTGCCCATCTCGCCGCCTCCCATCAGGAAGGAGAGGGGGTTTGAATCGGAGGCTGACTTGTCACTTCGATTCATGATTGCCTTCTAGGGATAGGGCTTGCGACACAGGATTACGGCGGATCTGGAACGTGGCACGGCCTTGTGCTGAGCCCTTGGCCCACGCCTCCAACAGTCGCCACCTGCCACACGCGATGATGGCCGAACTGCGGGGTGCTGACGCGGAACGCGTCCGCTTCGGGGACAGTTGCTGAGTGTCGCTTGTTGGCCGAGAGCCGCTGCTCAAACCGGCCGACTCCTGCCGCCCAAGTAACTGCGCAAAGCCCGGGTCAGCCGTTCTTTTTGGCGTGCTCGCGCGCCATTTCAAGGCCGCGCTTCCTCAGTTCCTCCATGTCCCGAGGATTGCGCAGCACCTCATCGATCCGCCGCGGATCGTGCGCGCCGTACTGGAATTTGCGTTCATTGGACTTAGCGGGCTGGGTGCTCAGCGCCGGCGGCAAAGCGCTCGTTTCAACAGCATCAACGGCTGGAACAACCTTCGCCTGAGGCGTGGTCGTTTCCGTCGTGGGTGCTTGGCTGATGCCTTGACGCTTGGCGGTTCGACGTGCGCGGTAGAGGGCTGAGGGAAAGCTCGTCACGGTCCCCAGCTCAATCCCGCGCAGCCTGAACTCCGCGACCACGCCAGCGCGCGGTACGCCCACGAAAAGCCGTAACTCGATCTCTTCCAGGTGCTCGCGGATGCGACCAGAAAATGATTGGGTAAGGCGAGGTGGCATTCGAGTGATGCATGGACGGAACACGTTTATTGTGCCTTTGTTTTGCGTTCACACTGCTTCCTAGTGCCTCTCATTGGCCTCCAACTTGCCTCCTAGTTGCATTCGGAGGCAAGTTGGAGGCGGAGCGAAGGCAATCTAGAGGCGAATCGGTGGCAGACGCATCGATCTAGACTTCGCAAAACTAGCTGTTCTAGATTGTAGGATAGGCTGCGCCGTGCTGAATGTGATACATTCTCGGCATGGACGATGCCGTTTCAACAAAGCCGCGCCGCTCACTTACGAGCGTCGACCTGGGCGAGTTGCGCCCGCAGGTCAACCTCGCGAGCGCCGCGGCTGGCGTCGGCCCGTCAACGTGGATGCGCGACTTGGTGCAACGAGAGCTAAGTGGTGTGTCGGCAGCGGCGCCTGCAATGCCCGGCGCACTGGCGACATCCACAACCGACGACGAGCCCGCCGGCGTCTACCGCGCCTGGCTGGACGCGGCAGCGACCGCGAAGCTCGACCGCATCGCCGAGGCCGGCGGCTTCAGGAATCGCGCCTCGGCCCTCCGAGGTCTTCTGAACGGCGTGAACATCGGCGTTGGCGCCAATGGCGCTGCGGGGGTCGCCGAGGCAGTCCAGGCGCTCGGCCTGTCCAACCACCACTTGGTCGCAATCGCACGCCAACTCACCGAGCTGGCCAAAGCGGCGCCCTCACCCAGTCGCCTCGCCGGCACGGACCCAGCCGACCTCACCGGAACCGTGCAGTCCATCCGCAAGCACCTCGAGCTCGCCGCAATCCTGGTCGGCGAACTCCGCCCCATGCTCAAAAGCAAGAAAGACGGGCCATGAGCCAGAAGCGCATCGCCGACAACATGCTTCAGGAATGGGGCACCCGGCTTTTCTACGGCATGCCACCCAAAGGAAAGAAGACCAAAGGGGGAACCCTTCTGGGGGCCGCGGCTGGCGCGATGTCCCTGGTCAGCGCCAACAAGGTCCGCGGCTTCGTGCGGGCGGCCGTGCAGCCTCGAGCCAAGCAGGTCGTCGTAAAAATCACCGGCGGCGGCAAAGGTCTGCTGGCCGTCGCTGCGCACTTTCGCTACATCGCACGCCAGGGCAAGCCCGAAGTCGACGGCCGGGGACAGTCGCTCGAGCTCGAGGACGAGCGCGGCAACAAGATCACGGGAGCAGAAGCAATCAAGGACTTGCAGTACGACTGGCGCATGGCCGGCAGCTACATCCCCGACGAGAGCCACCGCAAGGAGGCTTTCAACATCGTCCTGTCAATGCCGGCCGGCACCGACGCGGTAAGGGTGCTCGACTCAGCGCGCGCGTTCGCGAAAGAAACGTTCGAGGGTCACAAGTACGTTTTCGCGCTGCATGACGACACCGACTCTCCCCACGTGCACCTGGCAGTGCGTGCCGAGCGAAGTGACGGCAAGCGACTCAACCCTCGCAAGGCTGATCTCCAGAAATGGCGGGAGCGTTTCGCCTCACAGCTGCAAGACCGCGGCATCAGCGCGGTGGCAACGCGGGCCTCGACCCGGGGCGTGACGACTGCGCCGAGGCGACTGTGGCAAGCGCGCGTTGGAGAAGATGGTCGAGGTCGGGTGGACAGCCCGCGCGCACGAAGCCCTGAATCGGTCGCACAGGCTCGACGTGAGGCGATCGATGGCTGGGGGCAAATTGCGAAGGCGCTTGCAAGCTCGCCCGAGAGGCTGGATCAGGCACTCGCGCTGGACGTGGTGAAGTACGTCGGGCGCGAATTCGGTGTGCCTGTTTTGAAAACAAGACCGATCGAGAGAACAAAGGGCCGCGACGGTCGAGACCCTTCGCCGACACGTTAGGAATATGGGGATGAGCTAGTCAATGCTTGCGGCGATGCGCGCACGCGGAGCAATCAGGTAGGTGTCGTCTCAGAAGACGCGTCGCAATGTCCATCAGCTTTCTGTTCAGGAGTAAGTCCCAGCTATGACTGGCGGCTTTCGACCAGTCGCTGACGTTTTCGCTGCTTGCCCAAAACGTCGACTTTGCAGCGATTGCCGCCGGTCGCCGCTGTTGGGCCTACGCTCGGTCAGCGACAGTAAGCCGACATTCAGCCTGGCCGTCGGCGACGCCAGGAGCGTCAGCAATGCGCGGTAGAGCCGTCATTCAAACTGCGGCGGGGAT
>JANLUW010000471.1:0-1968 GCA_031363645.1 Rhizobacter sp.
TTTGTCCCTGTCATCACGGCTTGCAGCAAGCAGGCCAGGCATGCGGCCAGCGCCGACAAGGCGCAAAAAAGCCCGCCCAGGCCCAGACGGACGATCGCCTGTTGACGCCGGCCGAAAATTGACCAGCAGGGGGTGCGGACAATTTGAGACCGAGCTGGCGCTGTGGAATGCCGACGAGACGACACACCTCGTGGCGATCGCCACGTTTGGCTCCGACAACGCCGGCGTCGCGGCTGTCGAAGAGATGGCGCTGGGCCTGACCACCGAAAACTGGATTCCCGTCGAGCAACTCCACGACATGCACTTGCTCGCTGCACTAATTGATTCCGGCCGGCGCTTCAGCAAAGGGCTGCGATACAACCTTGCCAGCAGCCGGCCACTTGCCTCAGTGGGTCTGGATGGCGGGCGAGGCGACGATGCCCTCGCTTCCTGTTCGTGCGGAACATTGCCTTTCGCAATCGAAGTAGTACGACGAGTCACCCAGACTTAATCACCATGAATCCTCCGATCAATTTCGAGCATCGAGAGTACGACCTTGCCTGCAGCCTCACCGCGCTTGACGGCGGGAAGTACGCGCCGGCCGTAGTCGCCACACCGAAAGCATGGCCGCGGCGACCACGCAGCCTTGCTATACGCCCCGCCACCTTTGATACCAAAGACGAAGCTCTTGCCGCCGCGCGCGCGCAGGCGACTGCCTGGGTGGACAACTACGGCTGAGTGTCGCGTCTGAAGCCGACCTGCGTTCCACGATTCAGCTTTTCAAACGCCGTGTCCAGGGCCAGCGTGATGACCATGCTCGCGTGGCTGAGAAGCGGCTCGCCGCACTGCTCACCTTTTCGCTGAACTGCGTCCATCGCTTTCTCTGCTTCGATCAGATCGACAACGAGTCGGTCGATCAACGCGCCATGCGCGGGGTCGTTGATACGTGCGCGTCGAAGCTCCTGCCCCAGGTGCATATACCGACTCATGATTTGCTCGAACGCCAGCGATGTGGGGTAAATCCTAAACATCCTCGAAATGCAGCGGCGCCAGTTTGCCGCTATGTGACTTGACGGTAGCTGTCTTTGGGCCCGACCCGTGCACCCTGGGCGCCGGCTTTCGGCCACTTCCGGTCATACAAGCGATCAGCAAACCGCGACGCCGATGTCCGGTTTCCGACTACAGCCGCCACATCGCGACTGCAGCTCGAAAGCGAGCATTCTCCACTGCGGTCGCTCACAGTCTTGCGGCGTCGTTCGGCATCCGATGCACGAGGTACGTCAGCAGTTCGCGGAGCCGAGCGGGCGTTGCCGACGCTGAGCTGACATCCGGACCGAAGGATTGGCGGCGTCAACGCGGTCGTCCAAGGCCGTGATGAAGCGCGCTTCAGCAAAGGCGCGACAATGCAGGCGCTCCGGGGTGTACGCGTCAGCGTGCTGAGATCCAAACCCGCGAACTTGATCCGGTTCATGCCGGCGTAAGAAGAGCAGCCGCTGTCGGGCCAGGTTGGCCGCAGCGGCGCGTCCTTCGGAGCATTGCTTGTCATGCACGCTTGGAGGACCGATGAACAGCCTAGTCACCCCACCCGCTTCCACCGGGCCGGCGCCCAGCGCGCAGTATGTGCGGCTGCTCTCGATTGCCGGTTCTGATTCAGGCGGCGGTGCCGGCGTGCAGGCCGACCTGAAGACCTTTGCCGCTCTGGGCTGCTTCGGCACCACCGCCATCACAGCGCTGACCGCTCAGAACACCACCGGCGTACGCGCGATTCACGCCGTGCCGCTGGACATGCTGGCCGACCAGATCGATGCGGTGGTCGAGGACATCGGCGTCGATGCGGTCAAGATCGGCATGTTGCATTCCGCACCGACCATCGAGACAGTTGCCGCGGCGCTCGACCGGCACCAACTGCGCCAGGTGGTGCTGGACCCGGTGATGGTGGCCACCAGTGGCGCGGCGTTGATCGACCCGTCGGCGATCGCCGCGCTGGTG
>JANLUW010000521.1:0-6526 GCA_031363645.1 Rhizobacter sp.
GGAAGCCGTTCGTGGTGGCGGCGGAGTTGGCATCGTGACCGTGGTCGGCGCATCGCGGCAGGCGGCACCCGGCGGAGGCTCATGCTGTGGCGGTATTCGCTTCGCTGCGACTGCGTTGCGGTACTCGCTTCGAGGTCGTGCCGCAGAACTCGCTGCGTTCGCTGCGCTCACTGCACTCAAAGAGCCGCGGCAGGTTAGCCCCGCAAGCGCGTTGCGCGCGACGACCTCGAAGCTCCGTTCCTCACCGCCACAGAAATCGCTCCCGCCGGGTGCCGCCCGCCGCGACGCCAACCAGCGGTGGCGGCCCAGACATTCCGAGACGCCACGATGCTTCTGCAAAGGCGCGTTCGGGCTGGGTGTGGCGCTTCGTGGGAGGCGTCGAGGAGCGGAGGTCGTGTGGCCGCGCGCGCAGCGCGCATCGACATCTGACTCGCCGCGGTTGTTTGAGCAAAGTGAGCGCAGCGAACGGAGCGAGTTTCGCGGCGGGCCGCGCGAACGAGCACCGCAGAGCAGTCGTCGCGCAGCGGCGACCGCCGAGGCGAAGCGACGCGCCCGGCCCGAACGCGCCTTTGCCGCCAAGCCGCCGGAGCCGCAAACATGACCCGCCAACAACAAGAGCGCGCCGCCCCGTGGCTCCTGCTCATCGCATTCCTGGTCCTGTGGGAAGCCATCTGCCGCGGCCTCTCGATCTCGGAATTCATCTTCCCTGCGCCGAGCGCGATCGCAGCGAAGTTGATCGAGCAGGGCCCGCTGATCGCCGGCCACGCGTGGCGCACGTTTTGGGTCACGATGCTGGGGTTCTCGATCTCGATCGTCGTCGGCATGTTGCTCGGCTTTTTGATCGGCAGTTCGCGCATGGCGTACGCGGCCATGTACCCGCTGATGACCGGCTTCAACGCGTTGCCGAAGGCGGCGTTCGTGCCGATCCTGGTCGTGTGGTTCGGCATCGGCGTCGGGCCGGCGGTGCTCACTGCGTTTTTGATTTCGTTCTTCCCGATCACCGTCAACATCGCGACCGGGCTGGCCACGCTCGAGCCCGAGCTCGAAGACGTGCTGCGCGTGCTCGGCGCACGCCGCTGGGACGTGCTGGTCAAGGTCGGCTTGCCGCGCTCGATGCCGTACTTTTTCGCGTCGCTCAAGGTCGCGATCACGCTTGCCTTTGTCGGCACCACGGTGTCGGAAATGACGGCCGCGAACGAAGGCATCGGCTACCTGCTGATCTCGGCCGGTTCGTCGATGCAAATGGGGCTCGCATTCGCCGGGCTGGTCGTCGTCGGGGCGATGGCGATGGCGATGTATGAATTGTTCGCGGTGGTCGAGCAGCGCACCACGGCATGGGCACACCGCGGCGCCCGAACCTGATGCAGACTTGGGGTTTGACAACGCCTGCGCTCGACGACCGCCCCTTGAACTCGACCCGACCGACCCGACCCGCACCGCCCGGCAACGACCCGACAGCGGCGCAAATGCAGCGCCACCTGCGCACGGCCAACGCCGTCGCGAAGCGCGCGCTCGAAGCAGGCCATCACCCGTTCGGCGCGGTGCTCGTCGGGCCCGACCACGAGACCGTGCTCAGCGAGCAGGGCAACATCGACACCGTGAACCACGCCGAGGCGGTGCTCGCGCGCATGGCCGCGAAGGCGTGGACAGACGACGAGCTCTGGACCTGCACGCTCTACACCACCGTCGAGCCGTGCTGCATGTGCGCCGGCACGCTGTATTGGGCCAACATCGGCCGCCTCGTGTACGGCATGAGCGAGAGCCGCCTGCTGCAATTTACCGGCAGCCACCCCGACAACGCGACGCTCGATCTGCCGTGCCGTGACGTATTCGCGGCCGGTCAAAAAAGCATTCGTGTCGGGGGGCCGATCGCCGAAGTCGAAGCCGAGATCGCCGCGCTGCACGTCGCGTTCTGGAAGCAGGACGTGCGGTGAGCTGCGCGCTGATTTCACGTTGATTCCACGCTGATGGCCTGGCATGGATCGCTTTCGCTGGCGTATCGGCGCGACGAGCTGCGCGGCGCACCGCGCACCGTGTCGCACGACCGGCACGATGGCCCGTTGCGCGTGCTCGCAAGCCTCTATCCCGAAGGCAGCGCGATCTGCCACAACGTGCTGGTGCACCCGCCTGGCGGCCTCGTCGGTGGTGACGTGCTCGCGATCGACATCACCCTCGACCCCAACGCCCACGCACTCGTCACCACCCCCGGCGCGACCCGCTTCTACCGCAGCACAGGTGAGACCGCGACGCAGCGTCTGCACGCAGCGCTGGCCGGGGGCGCGCGGCTCGAATGGCTGCCGCTCGAAACCATCGCCTACAGCGGCTGCCTCGGCGAAAACCTGATGCGTTTCGAGCTCGCGCCCGGCGCCGAGATGATCGGCTGGGACCTGCTCGCGCTCGGCCTGCCCGCCTCCGACCAGGCCTTCGTGCGCGGCCGTTTCACGCAGCAAATCGAGCTGCCCGGACGCTGGCTGGAGCGCGGCGTGATCGATGCACTCGACACGCGCCTGCTCGATTCACCGCTTGGCTGGGCCGGGCACCGCGTGATGGGCACGCTGTGGTTCGCCGCGGGCAGGTCGCTGACCGGCGCACGGCGCGAGGCGCTGCTCGCGGCGGCGCGTGAGGTGAGCGAAGGCGACGCGCTGCAGCGCACCAGTGGCGCGACCGCCGTGCACGACGGCGTGATCGTGCTACGCGTGCTGGCGCCACGCGTCGAGCCCGCGGTGGCGCTGCTCACACGCGTCTGGGCGGCGTGGCGGCGCGAGGCTTGGCAGTTGGCCGCGACACCACCGCGGGTCTGGCGCACTTGACGAGGTTCCAGCACGCACGGCGTGACGAACTTGACAGCCGCGCGCGCCTGCGCGGAGGTCGATACGCGAGTCGTGCGTTGTCGTGAATTCCTTCGCGGCGGGTGCCCGCGAGCCTCTCTAGACTCCCGCCGATGCACACCGCTAACCCGACCCGCAACGTCATCCGCACCCTCGCCGCGCTGGGCCTGCTGCTGTGTGCCACGGCGCAGGCACAACCGGTGCGCAAGTGCCAGATCGACGGCAACACCGTGTACCAGTCCTCGCCGTGCCCGATGGAAGCGCGCGTCGCATCCGCGGTACCGCCAGCCGCCACGATCGACAATTCAGCCACGCCGAAGAAGAAGACGCTCGCCGACCTGCTGCGCGAACGTGACGGCGCCCATGGCGCCCGCCCACAGGTGCGCGAGCGGCAAGGCGACGGCGCGAACGTGTTGCGCGCGCGGATGGGCGCGGTTTGAAGTTCGCCTGCAGCGTCGATCAATCGTTCGCGAAGCTGTAAGGCCCGCCGCGCTCCAGCGCCTTTTTGTAGGCCGGCCGCGCGTGAATGCGCTTTAAAAACGCCATCAAGTTCGGCCGGCTCGAGTCGAGCCCGGCGCGCTGCGCGGCGGCTTCGAGCGGGAAGCTCATCTGGATGTCGGCGGCGCTGAAATCGGCACCGGCAAACCATTCGCTCTTGCCCAACTCGCCCTCCATGAAATCGAGCTGGCGCTTCAAGTTCGGCTCGACCATCGCGGCCAGCACCTTGTTGCAGATGCCCTTGGCGATCGGCTTCGCAAAGAACGGCATCGGGGTCACCTTGATGCGCTCGAAGATCAGCTTGAGCAGCAGCGGCGGCATCGCCGAGCCTTCGGCGAAGTGCAGCCAATATTGCCAGCGCAAGCGCTCAGGCGAGCCGACCGCGGGCACGAGCCGGCCGTTGCCGTGGCGCTCGAGCAGGTACTCGACGATCGCGCCGGTCTCTGCCACCGTGAGGTCACCGTCGGTGATCACCGGTGACTTGCCGAGCGGGTGTACCTGCACCAACTCCGGCGGCGCCAGCATGGTCTTGGCGTCGCGCTGGTACTTCTTGATCTCGTAGGGCACGGCCAGCTCTTCGAGCAGCCACAGCACGCGCTGCGAACGCGAGTTGTTCAGGTGGTGGACGGTGATCATGGTTTAGGCGTGCTCCGCTTTTCAGGTGGGGCAGATTGTGAGGCGGCCGTCGCGCTTTTTTCTCATGCACCATGAGATCACGAACGAAGCCGCGGGCCGAGCGCCGGGCCGCCAAGGGCCACGAAGGGGACCACTCTGTGGCCCCAAGCCGGCCCGCGCCCCCTCGGGGGGCCGGCCGACGTACCCGTCGGGCGGGGGGCTGACATGTACGCGCCCTTTTTCGGTCTGAAGCACGAGCCATTTTCGATCGCGCCCGACCCGCGCTACCTGTTCATGAGCGAGCGCCACCGCGAGGCGCTGGCGCACTTGCTGTACGGCGTCAACGGTGGCGGTGGTTTCGTGTTGCTGAGCGGCGAGATCGGGGCCGGCAAGACCACGGTGTGCCGCTGCTTTCTGGAGCAGATTCCGCGGCGCACCAACGTGGCCTACATCTTCAATCCGAAGCTCACCGTGCTCGAACTGCTGCAGTCGGTCTGCGAGGAGTTCCACATCCCCCAGCCGGCCGGCGCGCACGGCGAGCCGACCGTCAAGGAATACCTCGACCCACTCAACGAGTTCTTGTTGAGGACGCACGCCGTCAACCAGAACAACGTGCTGATCATCGACGAGGCGCAGATGCTCTCGGCCGAGGTGCTGGAGCAGTTGCGACTGCTAACCAACCTCGAGACCAACGAGCGCAAGCTGCTGCAGATCATCTTGATCGGCCAGCCCGAACTGCGCGATTTGCTCGCGCGCCCCGAGCTCGAACAACTCGCGCAACGCGTGATCGCGCGCTACCACCTCGGCGCGCTCACGGCTGACGAGACCGAGCGCTACATCCGGCATCGCCTCTCGGTCGCCGGCATGAAAAGCGCGCTGCCGTTCGACGCGAAATCGATCCACCGCATTCACCAGCTGTCGCGCGGCGTGCCGCGCCGCATCAACCTGCTGTGCGACCGCGCGCTGCTCGGCGCGTATGCGGTCGGCAAAGGGCAGGTCGACCGCGCGATCGTCGACAAGGCGGCGAACGAAGTGTTCGGCCGCGAGCACGGCGGCGTGCCGCATGGCTGGCACACCGATCGACGCACGCGCTGGAGCATCGCCGCGTTGGCCGGCGCGGCGATCGCGGCGATCGCGCTGTTGGTGTACAGCTTGCCGCGCGGTGCGGTGCCGGTACCGATGGCTGGCGCATCGGCTGCGCGCTCGACTTCACCCGCACCCGCAACCGCAACGGCAGCGAGCGCCGCATTGCCACTGCGCGGTGCTTCCGCGGCACTGGCAGCCTCGCGGCCCACGTTCCTCACCGCCGCCGACCTGCAGTCGCAATTCAAGTCGCTCGCGCACGACGAGCGCGATGCCTGGCGCGAGCTCGCCCCCGCGTGGAAGCTCACGATCGCCGACGACGCCGATCCGTGCACGACCGCGCAGCGCGCCGGCCTGCAATGTTTTCGCAGCGCGAGCACGACGCTCGCGCTGATCCGCCAGCTCGACCGCCCGGGCTTTTTGACGCTGCGCGATGCCGACGACAAACCGGTGTATGCGCTGCTGACCAGCCTGACGAGCAACAGCGCGACGCTGCGGCTCGGCACGGTCTCGCAGGCGATCTCGCTGGTCTCGCTCGCGACGCTCTGGCGCGGCGAGTTCGCGACCTTCTGGCGCGCACCGCCCGGCTACACCGGCAAGCTCGTCGATGCCGGTTCGGGCGCGCTCGCCGCATCGGTCGTCACGCAACTCGCCGCCTTGCAAGGCCAGCCGGTCGCCGCCGGTGAGGCGGCCCGGAAAGCGCAGGTGGCCTCGTTCCAGTTGTCGCAAGGCCTCAAGGCCGACGGCCTCGCCGGCCCGACCACGTTCATGCAACTCAACCGCGCCACCGGCATCGACGAGCCGCAGCTCGGCGGCAACGCACCGAGGCCCTGAAATGAAACAACTCCCACGCTCACTTCGTTCGCGCCCCCCAAGGGTCACGAAGGAGCCACTCGTGGCCCCTGAGGCGCGTCAGTGCCTTCGGCCGGCCGGGCGCCACTGACATGTCCTACATCCTCGACGCCCTTCGCAAAGCCGATGCCGAGCGAGACCGCGGCCACGTGCCCGGCATCCACGCGCAGCCGAGCTTCGGTGGTGCCATGCCGACGAGCACGCAGCCGGCCGCGAAACCCTGGCTCTGGCTCGTGGGTGGCGCTGGCGCCATGCTGCTGATCGGCGCGCTCGCGTGGTACCTGACGAGCATGCCGCGCGGCGGCCCCGAGGCGGCCGCACCGACAACGTCGACGGCATCGCCGATGACGCCAGCTCCCAGCGCCGCCACACCGCCGCCTGTTGCAACAACGGCTGTGCCGGCACCCACGCCGCCCACGCCGCCGGATCGATCGATCGCGGCGAAGACCGAGCCCACACCGTTGCCAGTGCGCAAGCCCAAACCGGCACTGCCAGCGTCTAGCGCTGCGCCCAGCGCCGATGCAAAACCGGCGGCCGCTGGCGACAAGGTCTACACGGTTGCCGAACTGCCCGACGACATCCGCCGCCAGTTGCCCAACGTCGCGGTCGGCGGCTCGATGTATTCATCGAAGCCCGCCGATCGCATCCTG
>JANLUW010000536.1:0-6765 GCA_031363645.1 Rhizobacter sp.
GTGTTGATCGGCAGCGCCTTCGGGCTCTCGTCGCCGGTCGAAACCTTGTCGCCCGTGCTCTACCTCGACCTGAACTTCGCCCTTGCTTCCGGCGCCTCGCTGCGCATCCCGAACGTGGCGGAAGAGCGCGCGCTCTACAGCGTCGACCATGACTTCGAGCTCGATGGCATGTTGGTGCCGGCACGCACGATGGTCGTGCTCGAAGCCGGCAGTGAACCGGTGCTGACCGCCCCGCGCGGCGGCCGGATCGTGCTCGTCGGCGGCGCGCCGCTCGGCCATCGGTACATGGTTTGGAACTTCGTCTCGTCGCGCAAGGAACGCATCGCGCAGGCGCAAGACGACTGGGAAGCGCAGCGGTTCGAGCGCGTGCTCGGCGAGACCGAATTCATCCCGTTGCCGCCGCGGCGCCAGCCGCAGGTTGCCGAGCCGACGAGCGACACCGCATGAGCGTGCCAACGCAGTCAGTCGACGAAAGCTGGTGCGATGCGCGCGCCGCCGAGGTAGCCGCTTGCATCGACCGCCTCGCGCCAGAGCACGGCCGCATCGGCGAGCGCCCCGCATGGTTCGCGATGCCGTATGCCAGCCTGTGGGCTGTCGAGAGCGCGCACCGGCCAGAGTGGATCGGCTGGTGGGTGGTTGCCGGTGACTTGCCCACCGATGCGCTCGCCGCGCACGACCTCGCCACGCCGCGCGATGCGATGCGCGCCTTCGGCAAGCGCTGGGTGCTGCAGGGCGAGCAACTCGACCGCGGCGATGTGCCACTGGCTTGGTCGCACCTGCCCGACGACGCGCTGCCCAAGCTCGCCGCGCAATTGAAAAAGCGTGGCGCCGCGCTGCAGGTCTGGGCCGACGACGCGACCGCGTGGCCGGCTGAGGAGAGCGGCGACTGAACGCGCCGAGCGACACGCCGCAGCCTTACGTTCGCGAAGAACTCGACGCGCGTTCGCTGCACTTCTCGATGTCGGCGATCCAGAGCCGCATGCACCTGCAGCGGCCCGATGCGCTCGAGCTCGAATACACGCGCATGGTGATGGGCTGGCTGATGTTGCGGCCGGCGGCGCAATCGCTCGCGATGATCGGCCTGGGTGGCGGCTCGATCGCGAAGTTTTGCCACCGTCACCTGCCGCGCACGACGATGCTCGTGGTCGAGATCGACCCGCGCGTGATCGCGCTGCGCGAGGCATTTCATGTGCCGCCCGACGACGCGCGCTTTCGTGTCGTCGAAGGCGACGGCGCGCAGTTCATCGCCACCACCGAGCAGCGTTTCGATGTGCTGATCGTCGACGCGTTCGATGCCGAGGGCATGCCCGCCGCGTTCGGCACGCAGCGCTTTTACGACGACTGCCTCGACGTGCTCACGGCCGACGGCTTGTTCGTCGTCAACCTGCACACCGGCCATGCGGCGCATGCGGCGTATGTCGAGCGCATCGCGCGCAGCTTCGGCCAGCGCATCCTGCGAGTGACCGACCTCGACGGCAGCAACAGCGTCGTGTTCGCGGCAAAGGGCGGCGAGCTCTCGCACGGCGTCGGCGGGGCAGTGCGCAAGCCAGCCGCGCTCGCCGATGCGCCGTGGCAGCAACTGCGCAGTGCGTTCTCGCGCATTGCGAGCGCGCTGCAGCGGGACGGCGCAAGTGATCGAGCCGACGATCAGGCGAAAGTCATCGCGCCGTCGTCGAGCCGGCCGTAGCGCAGCGCGAACAGGTCGCGCAGGTAGTTCTGGTTCAGCTTCCACGGGCCGCGCGAGCCCTGCTTCGGGAAGCGATGCATCTCGCGCTGCAGGTAGCCCGACGAAAAATCGACCCACGGTTCGGTCGCCATCCCCGGGTCGCCGTTGCGCGGCGTGCACTGGCGCAAGCCGTGTTCGGCCATGTGGTTCAGAAGCCGGCACACGTACTCGGAAATCAGGTCGGCCTTCAGCGTCCATGAGGCGTTGGTGTAGCCGAACACGGCCGCGAAATTCGGCACGCCGCTGTACATCAAGCCCTTGTAGTTCAGCGTGTTCGGCCAGTCGACCGGCACACCGTCGACGCTGACCTGCAAACCGCCCGCCAACTCGAGCGCAAGGCCGGTCGCGGTGACGACGATGTCGGCATCGAGGTGCGCACCCGATGTCAGCGCGATGCCGGTCTCGGTGAAGCGCTCGATCGTGTCGGTGACGACCGACGCGCGCCCCGTGCGAACCGCCTTGAAAAAGTCGCCATCGGGCACGAGGCAGAGCCGCTGCTCCCACGGGTTGTAGCGCGGCGTGAAGTGGGTGGCCAGGTCAGCGTCCGGCCCGAGCCAGCGCCGCACACCGCCGAGCAAAATGCGCTTCGCGAGCGCTGGCCTGGCCCTGAACAAGCGGTAGCTGACCATGCCGAGCGCGACCTGCTTCCACCGCGCCAGCCCATACGCGAGTCGTGCCGGCAGCAGGCGGCGCAAGGCCGTCGCGACCACATCCTGCGACGGCATGCCGATCATCCAGGTCGGCGAGCGTTGCAGCATCGTCACGTGCGCGGCGGTTTGCGCGAGCGCGGGCACGAGCGTGACGGCGGTTGCGCCGCTGCCGATCACGACCACGCGTCGGCCGGCGTGCATGAGGTCGGCGGGCCAGTGCTGCGGGTGCACCACGCGGCCCTTGAACTGCACGCGCCCGGCGAACTCGGGTGTGTGGCCCGCGTCGTAGCGGTAGTAGCCGCCGCAGGTGAACAGGAAGTTACAGGTAAACCGGTGCGGCGTGCGTGCCTCGCCGACTTCGGCCTCGACCGTCCACAGCGCGTCTGTCGTCGACCATGCCGCGCGCGTCACGCGGTGGTCGAAGCGGATCTTCTTGTCGATGCCGTGCTCGCGCGCCGTGTCTTGCAGATAGGCCAGGATCGCCGGCCCATCGGCGATCGACTTCGCACCTTTCCAGGGTCGAAACCGGTAGCCGAGCGTGTACATGTCGGAGTCCGAGCGCACGCCGGGGTAGCGAAACAGGTCCCACGTACCGCCGAGCCGAGCGCGGCCTTCGAGCACGGCGAACGAACGCTTCGGGCAGCGCTGCTGCAAGTGCACGCCCGCGCCGATGCCGGAGAGCCCGGCACCGATGATCAGCACGTCGAAATGTTCCATCGTTCCAATTACCCAGCTGGCCGCAACCCAAGCCGCTCGAACGAGTCGGCAACCGCCTGCTCTTCGCGTCGCTTGTCCGCCTCAGATTCGATCACGCCAGTATCCGGGTTCGCGACGCTGGTGGGCAATGGCGAAGATTCGAGGTCCGTTGACTTCATCCTCTTCGCACAACGCGGCGTATGGAAAGCGGTCGAAGTGGTGTAGCCGAAGGCCATCGTCTCCGTGAGGCCCACGCCTCTGGTTTTCAATGAGCGCATATCGCACTCGCTCCTATTCAGCAAGGAAGGCCAACGCGATCGTTCGGCTTGCGTGAGTGGCGCAGTAGACGGCTGCGTCGCCGGGTTCTGTCTCGGCTTCGGGATGGATCCAGTGGCTCACGCGATCCGTGCTCTGACGCCCTCCAGAGCTTCATCGCCAGGAATCATGGCTGCTTTGCCGCTTCGGACCTCCTCTCGCCGACGCAAAGCAAGGTTCATCCAAGCCGTTTGTGCGTTGGACTTCGGTTCAAAGCCGGCAATCAGCAATTCGAGAATCCGGACGCGCTCCTCGGCCGGGAGTTCGAGGACTTCCGCTGTCAGATCGTGGGTGGGCGCGGTCATGATTCCTTCGGGTAGGTACTTCGACTCAAGGATGCCACACCTCGGGCCGCCACAATTCCGCCCATGGCGCGCGCGACGATCCTCCCTGACACCGGCCTCTTCACCGCCGACGACGGCGCGGCGCGCTGCCGCTGGTGCCAGGCGAGCGCCACTTACCAGCACTACCACGACTACGAATGGGGCCGGCCTGTCACCGATGACCGGCGTCTGTTCGAGAAGCTCTGCCTCGAAGGTTTTCAGGCCGGGCTTTCGTGGCTGACGATCCTGAACAAGCGCGAGGCTTTTCGCGCCGGCTTCGCGAACTTCGAGGCCCAGCACGTCGCGCGCTTCAAAGAGGCCGACATCGCGCGCCTGCTCGCTGACGCCGGCATCGTGCGCCACCGCGGCAAGATCGAATCGACCATCGACAACGCCAAGCGCGTGATCGCGTTGCGCGAGGAGTTCGGCTCGCTCGCCGCCTACGCGTGGTCACACGAACCGCCGGCGAGTTCGCGGCCGAAGCGCATGACGTTCGAGGTCTTGCGCGCGAACACCACCTCGCCCGAGTCTGTGGCGATGTCGAAGGACCTGAAAAAACGCGGCTGGAGCTTCGTCGGCCCAACGACGGTCTATGCCTTCATGCAGGCGATGGGCCTGGTCAACGACCACCTCGAAGGCTGCCACGTGCGCGCCGCGGCGTTGCAGGCGCGCCGCGAGTTGGTGTTGACTGTCAGTCGAACCTGAACGTGGCGGCGCCGGTCATGCCGACGCGCAGCACACGCTCGATCCCTTCGACGATCACCGCGTTCATGCCGAAGGTGATCTTGCCGTCGAGCCGCGCGTCGGCGCGGTAGCCGGCGAGCGTGTCGCCGACCGCGTGGCCGGTCTCGGCGGTAAGCGGGTCGACGTCCGGGATCGGGCAGCGCGCGCACGGCTTCACGAGCTTGATGCGCACGGGGCCGTCGCCGGTCGCGAATTCGATTTCGTCGAGCGCGTCTTCGCCGTGGGCATCGAGCCCATCCAGCACGAGGTTGGGGCGAAACCGCGACATGGTCACATCGGGCAGGTTTTGCGACTGCAACCGGCGGTTCAGTTCGGCCAGCGCCGCGATCGAACACACGAGGATCGGGAATGCGTCGGCAAAGCCGTTCTCGGCGTCGAGCGCACCGGTCCAGCGGTGATCGGACAAGCGCTTGTGTTCGGGGTCGAAGCGCACCAGTCGCGAAGGCCGGCCCAAAAAGTCGCTGAGCCACTGCGCGCACAAGTCGCCCATGTCGTAGGCCGCGACCTCGTCGTCCCAGACCGTCGCCCGCACCGGCGCCTCGACCCGGTCGAGCGCGACGTGCAGCGCCAGCATGCCGGGCGCGCGCAGCACCATCTCGCTGGTCTTGAGCGTCGGCTGGATCAATGCCATGCGCGGCAACTCGCGCTGCGTGACGAACCTGCCGGCCGCGTCGACGACCATCCACGCGCGGTCGAACTCGATGCCGGTTTCGATCAGCAGCGCTTCGGTCAGTGCGATGCCGCCACATGATTTGATCGGGTAGACATTCAGCGCGGCCACGCTGACGGTTTGATCGCCTTCCATCGGTTGCGCCTTCGTGTGCGAAATGGGAGATGGATTGTGCCTTTGCCGCGCCCTCGGCCTGGCCCGCGCCGCAGCGTTCCTTACAATCGATGGCTATGAAAAACTTCGACGTGCAGGTGCTCGGTGAGGGCATCGTCGGGCGCAGCCTCGCACTCGCGCTGGCGCGGGCGGGCTTGCGCGTCGCGCTGCGGCCCGATGCAGCGCAGGTGCCGCAAATTCCGAGCAACGACGATGTGCGCGCCTATGCGCTCAACGCGGCGTCGGTCGAGCTGCTGCGCGGCCTGAAGGTCTGGGACGCGCTGCCCGCACACGCCGCCACTGCGGTGCTCGACATGCACGTGCAAGGTGACGCGCATGCCGCATCGATCGACTTCTCGGCTTGGCAGCAACACGTGAGCGCGCTCGCGTGGATCACCGATGCCGCGGTGCTCGAGCGTGAGCTCGCCGCGGCGGTGCGGTTCGCGCCGCACATCACGGTGGTCGATGCCGATGAGCCGGTCTCGGCCGCGTTGACGGCACTCTGCGAAGGCAAGGCCTCGGCCACGCGCGACGCGCTCGGCATCACCTTCGAGCGCGTCGCCTACGACCACGTGGCGATCGCCGCGCGGCTCACTAGCACGCAAGCGCATCAGGGCATGGCGCGGCAATGGTTTCGAGCCCCCGACGTGCTCGCGCTGCTGCCGTTCGACACGCCGCAGCCGCAGCATTCGTTCGCACTCGTCTGGTCGCTGCCCGATGCGCGCGCCGCCGAGATGCTCGCGCTCGGCGCGGCAGCGTTCGAGGCGGAACTGATGCAAGCGACGAACGGCGAGGCCGGCGAACTCACACTCGCCTCCGAGCGCGCCGCCTGGCCACTGATGTTGGCCAACGCGAGCGCCTGGTCGGGCCCCGGCTGGGTCCTGCTGGGCGACGCGGCGCACGTGGTGCACCCGCTCGCCGGGCAAGGCCTGAACCTGGGTTTGGCCGACGTGACGGCGCTGGTCGAGGTGATCCGCGCGCGCGAGCCGTGGCGATCGCTCGGCGACGAAAAATTGCTGCGCCGCTATGCCCGTGAGCGCGCCGCGCCGACTTGGGCGATGGGCCGCCTGACCGACGGCCTGCTGCGACTTTTTGCCGACGACGCGCCCGCCGCGCGGGAACTTCGCAACCGCGGCTTGACTCTCGTGAACAAGCTCTCTCCGATCAAGCGCTGGCTGACCGCGCGTGCACTCAACTCCTGAACGAACTCCCAAAGGACGGCCATGAAAAACCTGCTGTGCTCGACCCCCGCGCCGATGTTGATGCTCGCGCTCGGCCTGACCTTCGGCCATCCGGCTTTTGCCCAAGCGCCGCAAGCCGTGCAAGCGTCGCCAGCCTCGTCGTTGCCGCAAGAGGCGCTGATCCGCAAGAACCTGGCCGAGCGCTTGCCCGATTTTCCGAAGATCGACGAGATCAACAAGACGCCGATCCCGGGCTTGTATGAAGTGCGCATCGGCACCGAGATCGTCTACACCGACGAGCGCGGTG
>JANLUW010000554.1:0-5732 GCA_031363645.1 Rhizobacter sp.
ATCGGGTGCTTCTCGGCCTCGAAGCCGAAACCTTGCAGCAACTCGGCGGTGCGCTCGGCATGCGGCGCGTTGTTGCCGGGTGGCGTGTCGGTCGGTACTTGAACAAGCGCTTGCAGGAAGCGCACTTCTTCGTCGAAATGCGCGTCGACCCAGGCGTCGAGTTGGTGATGGGCATTCATCGTGATTCCTCGGCAAGCTGGTCGAGCAGGTGCATCAACGCCTCGACCGCGAGCTGCATGTCGTCGGCGGTGCTCGATTCGAGCGGGTTGTGGCTGATGCCGGCGTTCTCGCCGCGCACGAACAGCATCGCCTGCGGCATCGATTCGTGCAGCTTCATCGCGTCATGCCCGGCGCCGCTCGGCATGACGAACACCGGCAGTCCGGCGGCCGCCACCGCGCGTTCCCAGCGCTGCTGCCAGGCCGGATCGCTGGGCGCCGCTGAGGCGCGCATCGTTTGATCGATGGTGTGCGAAAGGCCGCGTTTCTCGCAGATCACGCTGAGCGCGGCGAGCACGTCGTTCGCGCAGGCATCGCGCACTTCATCGGTCGTCGCGCGGATGTCGAGCGTGAACCGACAGCGGCCGGGCACGACGTTGGTCGAGCCGTTCGGCACCGTCAGGATGCCCATCGTGCCGACGAGGTTCGGTTGCTCGGCGGCGCGGCGTTCCATGAACAACGCGAGCTCGGCGACGGCGGTCGCGGCATCGCGACGCGATGCCATCGGCGTGGTGCCGGCGTGGCTCGCCATACCGACCACTTCGCCCGAGTAACGCACGCTGCCGTTGATCGACGTGACGACGCCGAGCGGCAGGTCCATCGCGTTGAGTACCGGGCCCTGTTCGACGTGGACTTCGACGAAGCCCATGTACTTCTCGGGGTCGCGCTTGCAAACGGCGATCGCTGCGAGCGTAGCGGGCAGGCCGGCGTGGCGCATCGCGTCGCGCATGGTCATGCCGTCGGCATCGGTCTGGTCGAGCCACGTGCTGTCGAAGTGGCCGGTCAATGCGCCCGAGCCGAGAAAGGTCGCTTTGTAGCGCTGGCCTTCTTCCTCGGCGAAGCCGACGACTTCGAAGCCGAAGGGCAGCCGCCTGCCCGTGCGGTGCAGCTCGCGCACGCAGATCATCGGCACGAAGATGCCGAGGCGGCCGTCGTACTTGCCGGCGTTGCGCACGGTGTCGTAGTGCGAGCCGGTGAGCAGGCGAGGGCGTTCGTGCGCGCTGCCGTCATCGGTGCCGTGGTCGGTGCCGAAATAGACGCCGACGACATTGCCGACGGGGTCGATGCGCACATCGTCGAAGCCGCATTCGCGCATCCACGCCTGCAATTGCGCGGCGCAGGCGCGGTGCGCATCGGTCAGGTACGTGACGGTGAGCTCACCGCGCTCGGCGTATCCCGGGTCGGTGTGCGCGGCGAGCAGCTCGGCGCAATCCCAAGCCTGGTTGCCGAGTGTCGGCAGGGTGCCGAACTTGTCGTTCAGGCGAATTTCTGCGATGCGGTGGATGTTGCGGATGCACTCGGCCAGCTCGAAACCGGGGTGGTTGCCGAGGCGCCGCTCGAAGGTCGCGATGATTTCGTGGCGAGCCAGGCCGCTGCCACGCGGGCCGCGCACCGCGAGCGTGAACGGCCAGCCGAACTTGGCGTTGTAGGCCGTGTTCAGCGCCTGGATGTGCGCGAACTCGGCCGGCGTGCAATCGGCCAGACCGGCCGTGCCTTGTTCGTGGGTCGACTCGGCCGTCAACGCCTTGCTTACCATCGCCTTGCCCGCGAGCTCAGGGTGGGCGCGGATCAGCGCGACTTGCGCATCGCGGCCGGCATCACGCAACACCGTGACGAGGGCGTGCTTGAGCTGCGCGAGCGTTGCGAACGGGCGCGCGGCCGCAGCCTGCGCGGCGATCCACGGCGAGTGTTCGTAGACGCCGTCGAGCGCGGCAGCGAACTCGGGCGCGTTGGCGGCATTCAGACGTGCGAGGGTGAGCGGTGAGGCCATCGGTGTCTCAGGGCGAATCACGGCGCGGGGTGCGCCAGCGCCCAGTGGCGCGCGATGTCGATCCGGCGGCAGAGCCACACCCGGTCATGCTGTTGCACGTGATCGAGAAAACGCTGCAGCGCCTTGAAACGCGCCGGCCGACCGAGGAGGCGGCAATGCATGCCGACACTCAGCATCTTCGGTCGGTTCAGGCCGTTCGGGTCACCTTCTTCGTACAGCACGTCGAACGCGTCGCGCAGGTACTGGAAAAAGTGGTCGCCGGTGTTGAAGCCCTGCATCGAGGCGAACCGCATGTCGTTGGTGTCGAGCGTGTAGGGCACGATCAGGCGCTGCAGCGTGCTGCCGTCGCTCTTGTCGACCGGCATCCAGAACGGCAGGTCGTCACCGTAGTAGTCGCTGTCGTATTCGTAGCCGCCGTGGTCGGCCACGAGCCGCTTGGTGTTTGGGCTGTCGCGGCCGGTGTACCAGCCGAGCGGCCACTGGCCATCGGTCATGTCGCGGATGATCTTCGTGCCGATCTCGATGTGGCGCCGCTCGCGTGTTTCGCTCATGTGCTGGTACGGGATCCAGCGCCACGAGTGGCAGGCGATTTCGTGGCCCAGGTCGACCATGGCCTGCGTCAGATCGGGGTTGCGGTGCAGCGCCATCGACACTCCGAACACGGTGAGCGGCAGGCCGCGCTTTTCGAACTCGCGCAGGATGCGCCACGCGCCGGCGCGCGAACCGTACTCGTACATCGACTCCATCGACAAGTGCCGCGTCTCGAAAGCCTGCGCGCCGATCATTTCGGAGAGGAACGTTTCCGACGACGGATCGCCGTGCAGCACGCAGTTCTCGGCGCCTTCTTCGTAGTTCAAGACGAACTGCACCGCGATGCGCGCGTTGCCCGGCCAGTTCGCCTGTGGCGGGTTGCGGCCATAGCCGATGAGGTCGCGCGGGTAGTTCGTGGTCATCGTCATGGTGTTTTCTTAGCGCCCCGTGGGCCGCAGAACAGAGCCCAGATCGGGCGCGCGCGGATCGAGCCGCAGGTTACGTTCTACGTTGTGTAAGTGCGCCCCCATCATCTTCACGGCGGTGCGCGCATCGCGCCGGGCGAGCGCATCGACGATCGCCACGTGCTCAGCTGCCGAATGCTCTGCCGAGTGCGCCGACTGGTACATCAACGCGATCAGCGAGCAGCGCGAAACCAGGTCGCTGAGCAGCCGCGCCAGCACCGCGTTGCCGAGCATCTGCGCGATCACGACGTGAAAGTCGGCGAGCAGCCGCGTGCGGCCCGACACATCGGTGCGCCGCAGCGCTTCGGCCTCGGCCTTCAGGTGCGCGCGCAGCTCGGCGATTTGTGAATCGCTGAGCTCGGTGGCGGCGCGCTTGATCATCGCGGCTTCGAGCATCTTGCGGGTCTCGAACACCTGCTTGGCCTCTTCGATGCCCGGCTCGGCCACGCGTGCGCCGCGTGCTGGTTCGAGCGTGATCAGGTGGTCGCGGCTGAGCTGCATCAGCGCCTGGCGCACGAGGGTGCGCGAGACCTTGAAGATGTCGGCGATCTTTTGCTCGGCCAGCTTGGTGCCGGGCATCAGCCGGCGCTCGACGATCGCGGTGGTGATCGAGTCGGCGATGCGCTCCGTGAGGTTCTCATTCGTCGCCGGCTCGAGGACGCGTGCGGCGTTCGCCCTGGCGGGGCGTATGACTTGCAGCTTCGGTGCGAGTGATGTCATGTACCGGTGCGGTTGCGGGACAAAGGGCCTTGCTTTGCGCACCAAAGTGTATACACTTTTGACCATGCAACAAGCGTTTTGTTGCCTGTCTCCGCAAGGGCGAATTCCATGGGCAAGCTCACCACCCACGTGCTCGACACCGCCAACGGCTGCCCGGCCGCCGGCATGGCCGTGCACCTCTTTCGGCTCGACCGGGGCGTGCCCACGCTGCTCAAGCAGATCACGCTAAACCACGATGGCCGCGCCGACGGCCCGCTGCTGGAGGGCACGGCTTTCGTGCCCGGAAAATACCGGCTCGTGTTCGGCGTGGCGGCGTACTTCCGTGCGCGCGGCACCGCGCTCGACGAGCCACCCTTTCTCGACGAGGTGCCACTCGATTTCGGGCTGGCTTCGGTCGGCGCTCACTATCACGTGCCGTTGCTTGCGAGCCCGTTTGCGTATTCCACCTACCGCGGAAGCTGAGTTTCAGGCATGAAGACTGTATACAGTTTAGTGAGCGCCGGGGCACGCCGTAAAACTTGGTCTGCTTATTGCGGAACCGCATCGAATTTCTGAGAAGCAAAGAGGCCGAAACCGCATGGAAGCGTACCTGCTCGACTGGGCGAACCTGCTGCTGCGCTGGGCGCACATCGTCACCGGCATTGCGTGGATCGGCGCCTCGTTCTACTTCGTTTCGCTCGACAACAGCCTGACCCCGCCGAAGGACGCGAAAGACGCGGCCAAAGGCGTCGGCGGTGAGCAGTGGGGCGTTCACGGCGGCGGCTTCTACCACCACCAAAAGTACCCGGTCTCGCCTGGCTATGTTCCGGCTCAATTGCACTGGTCGATGTGGGAGAGCTACAGCACCTGGCTCACCGGCTTCGCGCTGTTCACGGTGCTTTACCTGTACAACGCCAGCACCTTCCTGATCGACAAGACGCTGTTCGATTGGTCGCCGACCGCAGCCGTTTGTACCGCGCTCGGTTTCTTCGTGGCGTTTTGGGTGCTGTACGACACGATCTGCCGCACGCTCGGCCGTGGCAAGCACGGTGACCTGATCGTCGGCGGGTGCGTGCTCGTGCTGATCGTGATCGCGTCATGGTTGTCGTGCCACCTGTTCGCAGGCCGCGCGGCGTTCCTGCTGGTCGGCGCGATGGTCGCGACGACGATGAGTGGCAATGTGTTCTTCTGGATCATCCCTGGCCAGCGCACGGTGATCGCGTCGATCGAGGCCGGCACGCCGGTCGATCCGGTGCACGGCCAGCGCGGCAAGCAGCGCAGCGTGCACAACACCTTCTTCACGCTGCCGGTGTTGTTCGCCATGATGAGCAACCACTACGGCTTCACCTACGGCGCGAAAAACAACTGGCTCGTGCTGGTCGCGATCATGGTGGCGGGTGCGCTGATCCGCCTGTCGTTCGCGTTACGGCACAAGGCGCTGGCTTATGGCAAGCCCGTGCCTTGGCGCTATGCGGTCATCGGCACGCTTCTGCTCGCGGTCACGATTTTCGCCGTGGCACCGCCGCCACAGCCTGCTGTCGTCGCGACCGCGCCGGCCACGTTCGGCGAAGTGCAGGCCATCGTCACGCAGCGCTGCACGATGTGCCACGGCGCCGCAATGCAAAGCAAGAACGTGCGCCTCGATTCGGCCGACGAAATCGCCAAGCACGCGCAGGTGATCTACCAGCAAGCCGTGGTGCTCAAGATCATGCCGATGAACAACGCGACCCAGATCACCGACGCCGAGCGCGCCCTGATCGGGCGCTGGTTCGTGGGCGGTGCGTTGGTGAGGTGATCTTCATTGAGCGCTTCGTGCGCCGCTCGATTTGGCGAGCTTTTGTTTGTAAGTCTTAAGTCCCCACCACCCCCGACACCTGATTTCCGAGCAATGCCATGCGCACACTGCTGATCAAAAATGCAACCCTCCTCGTCACGATGGACGCGCAACGCCGCGAGATCGCCGGCGGCGGCGTGTTCGTGCGCGATAACGTGATCGAAGCCGTCGGTCCGACCAGCGAATTACCGGCGACGGCCGACGAGGTGATCGACGC
>JANLUW010000564.1:0-3376 GCA_031363645.1 Rhizobacter sp.
GAAAGGCCAAGGTCGAAACGCCGACGCTCACTGCCGAGGCCGCGCCCCGCAAGACCGGTACCGACGACGAGTGGACGAGCTTCTAAATCCGACTACCTATCGAAGCAATGAATACGAAGGGATCTCCGCGTCCGGCAGCTGCGGCCACAAGTTGCAAAAGTAATTTCCAGACAGAGCCATAGCCGCGTACAGATTGCCGTGTCTCTCCGTGCCGGACAGCAGACTGATACGCACCAACCCTTCGCGGTTGGCCAATCCGCCGACGAAGCGTCCGAGAGTCAGGCGACAAACTCGCGGATAGCGCTTACGTCATCGTTCTAAATGGCTGTGAAGAATGTCCCGACTTTGAATGCATGGGGACCGGAGCACGAGGAGTAGGCGACCTTGCCCATGACGCTCACATTAGTGATTTGGCCGCCTGTTGGTAAGTCAAACGTTACCTTACACCTGCTCCCGGGCCGAATTGGCTTCGAAGTCAGAAGGCACATTCCATCCGCGCCTGTATCCCAGGTTCTGCATTCGCAGATAACGTCTCCCTCGACCACCCTTGCAGGTTGTCGCAGGGCCCTGCGGTTGGCGGATCTCCGGTTGGTAGTCTGACTTTGGGGCGGAGGGTCTATCAAAACGCTCCGCTGCCGAGTCCTCCCACCAGCGGTCTCATCGGATCTGCAAACTTGGAGCCACTGGTCCGCTTACCTTGCTGACTGTTGCGCAAGAGACTTTGAACAATGCTGACGAAACGATCGCACCACCGTCCGATAGATGATCACTCGATCATGGCTCAAGTGCCCGTTGTACCTGTTGGCGCCGACCGAAAACTGAGCCACCGTTTTTCGCCGCATGTAACCCGCAAGAATGTTGCGGAACTCACTGCGCCACAGAATTGGTGCAGCCCAATCCGGAACGTGCTCGAGCAGCGCTTCAGCGGTCGCGGTTCTTTCACCCGGCAAGTACAGGTACGCCAGGATGTTGGAGTCGACCACGATCAAGAGCAGCCTTCCCACTTGAGTGCATCGATGTCGCACACTCGGAATTTTCCCGCCGGCAAAGCGTCGCGCAGCGCGCGTGCCAGGCGCTCGGTGGGTGCCACCTTGGCCGGCAGCAGCATGGCCTCGAGGCACACGAGCCCTTCGCTGTTCATGCTTCGACGGTGCGCTTCCGCCGATGCCTTCAGTCGCGCGCACACCCCATCCGCAATGTTCTTCAGCGGCAACGTCGTGGGCATTTGCATCTCCAACCAAAACGGAACCATGTTGGTTTCAGCGCAGCCGCCGCGTCAAGCCCCGCCCTTGTTCCGCATCCAGTCCGCTGTGCCGAAGAACGACTCGGCCAAGCGTTGCGCGAGTGCGGGCTCGACTTGCAGTTCGCCCATCGCCTGCTGCATGCAGGCAAGCCACTGGTCGCGCTCTTTGATGCCGTTGGCAAACGGCAGGTGCCGCGCGCGCAGCATCGGGTGGCCGAAGCGATCGGTGTAGTGCTGCGGGCCGCCGAGCCAGCCGCACAAGAACCAGAACAGTTTGTCGCGCGAGCCGTCGAGCGTGGTCGGGTGCAGCGCCCGCAACTCTTTGGCCGCCGGGTCGAGGTCCATCAAATCGTAGAAGCGGTCGACGAGTGCGCGTGTGCCGTGCTCGCCGCCGATGCGCTCGAATGAGGTTGGCGTGTTCGGCGGATCGATCTGCATCAGGGTGCGATCTTCGCCGCGATCGCTTCAACGGCCTGCGCCGCGGTGCAACCCGGCAGCAGCTCGAGCAGCAGGCGGCGCTTTTGCACGGCTTCGCGCACAGCCGGGTCGAGCGGCACTTCGCCGACCAGCTCGAGCTTCGGTGCGGCGCCGCCCTCGGGCAGCATCGGCGCCACGAATTTGTCGATGACGAGTTGCAGCTGGTTGCGGATGACCTTGCCTTCACCCACGCGCCCGATCTGGTTGACGACCAGCCGAATCTCGCGCCGCTGCTGCTGCGCCGCGAGCACTTTGATGGTGGCGTAGGCGTCGGTCATCGAGGTCGGCTCGGGCGTGGTGATGACGAGCACATCGTCGGCGAGCGAGACGGCGTGCAGCACCACGTCGGAAATGCCGGCGCCGGTGTCGAGCAGGATGTGATCGAAGCGCGGCGCGAGCGTGTCGATGATGCGCTGCAGTTGCTCGCGCACTTCAGGCGTGAGGCGCGAATACTCGACCAGTCCGGAGCCGGCGAGCAGCACCGAAAAACCGCCGGGCGCCGGCAGAATCGCGTCTTCGAGGTGAACCTTGCCGGTGAACACATCGTGCAGCGTGACTTTCGGCTGCAGGTTCAAAATGACGTCGAGGTTGGCGAGGCCGAGGTCGGCGTCGAGCACCAGCACCTTCTTGCCGCGCCTGGCAATCGCTGCCGCGAGGTTGGCCGACAAAAACGTTTTGCCGACGCCGCCCTTGCCGCTGGTGACGGCCATGATTCTGGCGTTGCGCACTTCGCTGTTGCTGGCGCTGCTGCCACTCATGCTGCTACCGCTCCCATTGCTGCTCATTCGAACTCCGCGGGCTGTGAGGTGCCGAACAGCAAGCCCTTTTCTTCGGCACTGACGAGCGAGACGGTGGGTTGCTCCAGGCAGGCGCGGTTGCGGCCCTCGCCCTTGGCGCGGTAGAGCTGCCGGTCCGCACGCTCGATCCAGAGCGGCCCGCTCGACCTGACCCATTGCGGCGCGAACGCACCGCCGATGCTGACGGTCACGTGCACCTGCTGCCCGGGCGTGATCGCGACGGCGCGGTTCTGCACTTTGATGCGCACGCGCTCGGCCACCATCAGCCCGAACGAGGGCGGGCAGTTCGGCAGGATCATCGCGAACTCTTCGCCACCGAACCGCGCCACCGTGTCCATCGGGCGAATGCATTCCTGCAGCGCCTGCGCCACGCCCTTGAGCACCAAGTCACCAGCGGGGTGACCGTGGGTGTCGTTGACTTTTTTAAAGTGGTCGATGTCGATCATCAGCACGAGTGCGGGCTCACCGGCGCGGGCCACGCGGTCGATCTCGCTGGCGAGCGAGAGCTCGAACTGGCGGCGGTTCGAGAGGCCGGTGAGCGGGTCGCGGCTCGAGAGCTCGCACAGCGCATCGATCACCGCTTGCATCCAAACCACCGGCGTGACCGTGCTGCGATCGGGCAACTCGCGGCCCGACTGCGCCAGCAACTGCATGGCGGGCGCCAGCCGCAGCCGAGCGGCGTCGTCAGGGGGTGCGGGTGCTGCGTCGGGTTGCACGAACGAGGGGGTGCCAGGAGGCTGGAATGCGGACGAGTCTAGCAGCGGGCCCTGCGGTGCTTGGCGCGAAATGGGCCGCAAAACCGCGCCACTTTTTGTTGCCGCCCGGGCCGACTCAAGACAGCGGGCGTGCGGCCGATGAA
>JANLUW010000570.1:0-12414 GCA_031363645.1 Rhizobacter sp.
ACAGCGGCTGCAGCCTGTGACACAGTCATGACCTGCCACCCTCAGGAGACTGCCATGCGCCACGCGCCCGAGCTTCTCACCCAGTACGCGCAGTACCACCGGGATCGCCGCAACATCACCACCCATTTCATCGGCGTGCCGATGATCGTCTTCGGCGTTGGCGTGCTGTTGGCCCGACTCGACATGCCGCTGGGCGACCGGCACGTGACGCTGGCTTGGGCGGTGTTCGCGCTGGTGGCGTTGTGGTACCTGACGCGCGGAAGCCTGGCGCTGGGCGCGGCGGTGACCGCGGCGGTGGGCACACTGGTCTGGCTCGCCCACCAGGCGGCCGGCGGCAGCGTTGCGAACTGGCTCGGCTGGGGCGTCGGCTTTTTCGTGGCGGGCTGGCTGATCCAGTTCGTCGGCCACTGGTACGAAGGGCGCAAGCCGGCCTTCGTCGACGACATCACCGGCCTGCTCGTCGGCCCGTTGTTCGTGACGGCCGAGGGGCTGTTCATGCTCGGCTGGAACAAGCCGATGTTGGCCGAGATCGAGCGCCGCGCCGGCCCGACCGTGCTGCGCGACATGGCCAAGATCGCCTGATCCTGAAACTTCAGTCTGGCTTGACGTAGGCGAAACGCTCGCCGCTTGCCAGCAAAAAGTTCGTCACCACTTCTGCGTTGTTCAGGTCGAGCACAGGCAACGCCGTCGGCTCGGGCAACTGACTCGCGCTGTCGGTGCAGATCGCGACGATGTGAAGGTCTTGCGGGTACTGCGCCGGCTGCTCGGTGGCAGCGCGCCAGATTTCGATCTTCGGCAGCGCGGCGCGCTTGAAGCCCTCAACCAGCACCCAGTCGCACGCGTCGAGCTCGGCGATCAATTGGTGCACCGTCGGGTCGGCACGTACCTCGAACTCGCGGATCTTCGCGAGCCGCCGGTCGGAGGCGATCACCACCTCGAACGCGCCGGCATGCCGATGCCGCCATGAGTCCTTGCCTTCATGGTCGATGTCGAACGCGTGGTGCGCATGCTTGACCACCGAGACGCGCCGGCCGTGCAACTTGAGGTGCCCGATGAGTTGCTCGACCAGCGTGGTCTTGCCGGAGCCGGAGAAGCCGCAGAAACCGATGACGTTCACAGTGACGATTCGATCTGATGTGTCGCTGCGCGAAAGCGCGCGCCGCGAGTGTATGCGCCGTGTCGGACGCCACTCCGATAATGCCGCCGATGCACGACCCTTGGCAGCCCGGCGCCCACCCCCAACTCGAAGCCACGCCACACGGCTGGCTGCGACCAACCGATGCGTGGCTGCGGCCATTCCTCACGTTGCCCGAGCTCGCGCTGGTCGACGAATCGTGCGCTGGTGAGACCGCGCTGCACGACGCGCTCGTCGCATCGCCCGCGCGCTCCGTCACGCCAGCCGAGCTCGACGCGATCGACGATGTCGACGCCCGCGCCAACTACAGAACGTATCTTGCGTTCCGCGATGCGCTGCTCGCCGCCGGCACGCTGGAGGCGTACTACCTCGCGCTGATGCGCAGCGGGCAGGTGACGATCCCACCGGCGTTCGTCGAGCGCATCGTTCAGGCGATCGTGCGGCACTCGCTCGACGCCAACGCCAATGCCTTCGAGGCACGCGCCGCCGAGATGCTGTACCGCCCGCAGCGCCTCACGCTGACAGACGGCTGCATGCTGGCCGCCGACCTCGCGACGATCGACTTGCTGAACGAGACCGCCGGCTTCGGTGACATCGGCCGGCTCCTGGTGCAAAGCAAGGCGCCGATGGCGGCGCTGCAGATGACCGTGCTGCGTGCCGACAACGCGCCCGACTATTGGGAGCAGAGCGGGCCGCGCCGCGAACGCCATGGCTTCGTGCTCGACCTGACGCACGAGATCGCGAGCGATGTCGGCCACGGCCTGACCTTCACGATGACGCGCGCGCACTCGGGCCTGACGGCGCTCGCGCGGGTGCTCGAACGCTGGCTCGCGCACCTGCTCGGCGTGCAGGTCGTGATCACGCCACTGCAGAACATCGCCGACGCAACGTGGCGCTGGCATGTCGGGCTCGATGTCGAATCGATGGCGCTGCTGAACGACTTGTATGAAGACCGGCCGGTGGCCGAAGGCCGAATGCAACGCCTGATCAGCCTGTTCAAACTCGAGTTCACGAATCCGGCCGAGATGCGGGCCGACGTGGCCGGCAAGCCGGTCTACCTCGGCCTGGCGATGACGCCCGACGGCACGCTCAAGCTCAAGCCGCAGAACCAGCTGCTCAACCTGCCACTGGCCGCGACGATGTAGCGCGAGCGAGGCCTTTCGGCGTCAGTTTTCCGGCGCGGCAGCGATCACGCCGCAAGCAATGCGACCGCCCGAATTGCCGGTTGGCTGGGTCGCGTAGTCGTCGGGCTGGGCATGCACGATCACGGCTTTGCCGATCACGCCATCGGTGGCGCCGGCAAGCGTCACGCCTTCGATCGTGAAGGTGGCTTCGGCGTTGCCGGCCACGTCGGCCTTGAGCGATGGCATGTCGCCGCCGTGGTGCGGCATCTCCTGTGGGCCATGCGGCTGGCCTGTCGGGTTGAAGTGGCCACCGGCGCTCATGGCGTCCGGCGCCGAGCAATCGCCCTTCTCGTGAACGTGAAAACCATGCTCTTGATTTGGCTTCAGGCCGGTGACGCGTGCGACCACGCGCACACCGCCCGGCTGCTCACTGAAGAGGATCGTGCCGCCGACCTGGCTGCCGCTCTTGGCCTGCAGCGGTGCCGTCGCACGCGGGCCGCTGGTCGGTGCAGGCCCGGGCATCGAGCATGCAGCGAGGCTGGCGATCAGCAACGCGCCGGGAATGGCATGCAAGATGCCTCGGGTGCGGGCCGATTTGACTGCATTCATGGGATGTCCAAAAAGTTGGTGGGCTCGCGACAGTGTCGCGACATCCGGCGTCGCGCCGGGTAGGACGATTCCCCGAAGCGCCGCCGATGGGCGATCGGCTCAGCCACCTGCATTGCCGTGCTTGGGTTTGCGGTAGTTCCACCACGGCAGCACCTGCCTAAGCGACAGCACCTCGCCGCAGCGCTCGGCCGCGTGGCCGGGAATCGCGTCGAGCGTGGCGCGCCATTCGACCGACTGCAGTGCGTCGAGCAGGCCGAGCACATGCGGATGCTTCAGGTGCGCCGCGAGCGTGACCAAAAAATACCGCTCCTCGGCCAGCGGCACGAAGTGCAAGCCCTTGGCCAGCGCTGCCGGCAGCGTGCCGAAAGCTGCATCGGCGGCGCCACTCGCGACCGCCTCTGCGGCCGCCTGGTGCGAACGTTCGCCGGGCTCGAAGCCGGTAACGCTGGCCGAATCGATGCACGCCGCCGCGAGCAATTCTTCGAGCACGACGCGCGTGCCACTTCCGCGCGGGCCGTTCGCGAAGCGCAGACCGGGGCGCACGAGGTCGTGCACCGACGCGAGCACCAGCGGGTTGCCGGCAGCGACGATCAAGCCTTGCGCACGCCGCGCGAAACCGATCAGCTTGTGGCGGCCGGGCTTGAGCATGTTGCGGTAGGTGCGGGCGGTAGGCGAGCGCAGCTTGGAGGCCGTCAACGCGTGAAAGCCGGCAAGCAGGCAGCGGCCGTCGTTCAACGCCGCGAGCGCGCCGACGCTGCCGGTGAACTCGATGTCGAGGTGCAGCTGCGGGCCGACGTGATCGCGCAGCCGCGGCAAGGCTTCGTCGAAGCTCACGAACAGCGTGACCACGCCGGCGCTGTCGTCGAACGCGAGCGCGAAGGCGCGTTCGAGCTCGCTGCGCAAGGCTTCGATCTGCGGTGCGAGCCGCGCCAGCGCGCGGCGCTCCGACCACAGCAACTTCTCGCCAAACGGCGCGAGCACGGCCGGCTGGCCTTTGGCCCACAGCACCAACGGCTTGCCGAGTTTGGCCTCCCAGCGTTTCAACTCGCCCCAGACGTGGCGGTACGAAAGCTCGAGCCGGCGCGCCGCGCCCGAGATCGAGCCGGTCGAGTGCACCGCGATCCAGCATCGCGAGCAGCGGGTGGTGCAAAGTGCGATCGGCGGCGCGCTCGGGCGCGAGCGTGTAGGCGAGTTGCACCTTATGCATGAAGGTTCATATCGCGTTGCGCTGCGCGCGCCGTGGAAAATCAGTCGAGTATGAGAGACATCCGTTGAGCGCCTTCGCCGAGAGTTTTCGCACCGCCGCGAGCCTGGTGCTCGATGCCGATCCCGTTTTGTGGCGCACCGTGCGGCTCTCGCTCGCCGTTAGCCTCTCGGCCTGCCTGATCGCGGCGGGCTTCGGGCTCGCTGGCGGGGCGTGGCTCGCCGTCGCGCGATTTCCCGGGCGACGCGTGCTGCTGGCGCTGCTGAATACGCTGCTCGCGCTGCCCTCGGTCGTGGTCGGGCTGGTCGTGTACCTGCTGCTGTCGCGCAGCGGGCCATTGGGTACGTGGGGCATTCTGTTCACGCCGAGCGCAATGGTGATCGCGCAGACGATCCTGGTGCTGCCGGTCATCGCCGCGCTCTCCCGCCAGTTGGTGAACGACAGCCTGCGCGACGGCGGCGATCAGCTGCGCTCGTTGGGCGCCCAGCCCTTCACGTGTGCGCTGTTGATGCTGCTGCACGAGCGCTGGGCGGTCACGACCGTGCTGTTGACCGCCTTCGGCCGCGCGGTCTCCGAGGTCGGCGCGGTGATGATCGTGGGCGGCAACATCGACGGCGTCACGCGCGTGATCACGACTACGATCGCGCTCGAGACGAGCAAGGGTGACTTGCCGCTGGCGCTGGCGCTCGGCATCGTGCTGCTGGCGCTCGTCGGGCTGATCAACGCGGCGATCGCACTCGCGCAGCGTGCGCAAGGTGGTGATCTGGCGATGGCCCGATGACTGCGCTGACCACGATGCTCAGCCTCGACCACGCCAGCGTGCGCTACGGCACCGTCACTGCCTTGAACGACGTGAGCCTGCGCATCGCGCGCGGCGATTTTGTCGCGTTGGTTGGCGCCAACGGCTCCGGCAAGACAACGTTGCTGCAGGCGCTGCACGGCCTCGTCGCGCACACGGGTGCGCGGGTGGTGGCGGCGCAGGCCGCGTCGCAGGTGATGGTGTTCCAGCGGCCGTTCATGCTGCGGCTGTCGGTCTGGAACAACCTGCGCGTCGCGCTGTGGCTCGCGGGTGTGAGCGCCACCGAGCGCGCTGAGCACGCAACCGAAGCGCTGCACCGCGCCGGCCTGTTCGAGTTGCGCGATCGGCAGGCGCGTGCGCTCTCGGGCGGCCAGCAGCAGCGCCTCGCGCTTGCGCGCGCATGGGCAACGCGGCCCGCCGTGCTGTTCCTTGACGAGCCGACCGCGAACCTCGACCCTTCGGCCAAGCGCGAGATCGAGGCGATGCTCGCGCGCTTTAAAGCCGACGGCATGACGATCGTGATGAGCACCCACAACCTTGGTCAGGCCAAGCGCCTGGCCACGCGCGTCGTCTACCTCGACCGAGGCCGAATCCGCGCTGATCTGCCGACGGCAGGCTTCTTCGGCGCGCACTCGGGTGACCCCCTCGACGCACGCGCCGATCTATTTCTCAAAGGAGAGCTGACATGGGGCATGGAATGAAAAACCTCACCGGCCGCCGTGCCGTTCTTGGCTGGCTGATCACCGGTCTCGCGGGCATGGGCGCACCGGCGCTTGCACTAGACAAATTCATCGTGATGGCCTCGACGACCAGCACCGAGCAGTCGGGCCTGTTCACGCACCTGCTGCCGGCCTTCAAGCGCGCCAGCGGCATCGAGGTGCGCGTGGTCGCGGTCGGCACCGGTCAGGCGCTCGACATGGGCCGGCGCGGTGATGCCGACCTCGTGTTCGTGCACGACACCGCGGCAGAAGAAAAGTTCGTCGCCGAGGGCTTCGGCCTGCCGCGCCGCAGCGTGATGTACAACGATTTCGCGTTGATCGGCCCGGTGAGCGACCCCGCCGGCGTGAAGGGGCAAGACATCGCCGTGGCACTCGGCAAACTCGCTGCGTCGAGTGCCGCCGTGCCGATCGCATTCATCTCGCGCGCCGACAAGAGCGGCACGCACGCCGCCGAGCTGCGCTACTGGAAAGCCGCCGGCATCGACGACCCGGCCGTCAAGGTCGCCGGCAAGTTCTTCGATTACCGCGCCTGCGGCTGCGGCATGGGCCCGGCGCTCAACATCGCGTCGAGCGCCGACGCCTACGTGCTCGCCGACCGCGGCACCTGGCTGTCTTTCAAGAACCGCGGCAACCTCGCCGTGCTGGTCGAGGGCGACAAGCGCCTGTTCAACCCTTACGGCGTGATCGTCGTGAACCCGGCCCGGCACCCGCAGACCAAGACCGCGGCGGCGCAGGCGTTTTCCGACTGGGTCGTCTCGCCCGACGGTCAGGCCACGATCGCGGCCTACAAGATCGGCGGCAAGCAGCTGTTCTTTCCGAACGCGGCGAAAAACTGATCCCTACGTCGCCGATCAAGGGCATGCACCGCCAAATACACTCGCTCGCATGATCGGAACGAAAGACATCACTGGCCTGATCCTCGCCGGCGGGCGCGGCAGCCGGATGGGTGGCGTCGACAAGGGCCTGCAGAACCACGATGGCGTGCCGCTCGCGATGCATGCGCTGATGCGCCTCTCGCCGCAGGTCGGAGAGATCATGATCAACGCGAACCGCAACCTCGGCGCGTACGAGTCGATGGGCGTGCCGGTCTGGCCCGACTCGCTCAGCGACTACGCCGGTCCGCTCGCGGGTTTTTTGACCGGGCTGGAGCGTTGTGAAACGCCCTATCTCGTCACCGTGCCGTGCGACTCGCCACTGTTCCCGAGCGACCTCGTCACGCGGCTCGCGCGGGCGATGGTCGAGCACGGCGCCGAGGTCGCAATGGCCGCGACACTGGAAGACGGCGCGATGCAGGTCCAGCCGGTGTTCTGCCTGATGCGCAGCGACGTGCTCGAGAGCCTGGTGCGCTTCACGCAGAGCGGCCAGCGCAAGATCGACAAATGGACGGCGACGCTGCATTGTGTCGAGGTTGCGTTCGACGACGCGCAGGCGTTCGTCAACGTCAACACGCCCGACGAATTGAAGGCATTGAAACAGCATGAATGAGCGCGAACTGCCCCTGTCCCTTCATCAGATCGCCTCGTGCGTGAACGGCTACGACCCGAAATCGCTGCCGGTCGCACAAGCGCAGGAGTTCATCGCGCGGCTGGTGCCCAAAGTGCAAACCATCGAGATTCTCGCGCTGCGTTCGGCGCTCGGCCGCGTGCTCGCGCGCGACATCGTTTCGCGCATCGACGTGCCGGCGCACGACAACTCGGCGATGGACGGCTACGCGTTGCGCGGCAGCGATCTGGAGACCGATGCCGACACGGTGTTGACGGTGACCGGGAGCGCGTTCGCGGGTCAGGCAGGCCAGCCCGATCTTGCGACCGCATCGCCCGGCGAGTGCGTGCGCATCATGACCGGCGCGGTGATGCCGGCCGGGCTCGACACGGTCGTGCCGCAGGAGTTCGCCACGGTCGACGGTGATCGCGTCAGCATCCCTGCCGGCATCGTCCGCACCGGCGACAACCGGCGCTTGAAGGGCGAAGACCTCGCGCAAGGCGATGCCGCGCTCGTTGCCGGCCGCGTGCTTCGCCCGGCCGATCTCGGCCTGCTCGCGTCGCTCGGCCAGGCCGAGGTGCCGGTGCTGCGCCGCCTGCGCGTCGCTTTTTTCTCGACCGGCGACGAGCTGCGCTCGATCGGCGAAGACCTGCCGGCCGGCTGCGTCTACGACAGCAACCGCTACACGCTGTGGGGCATGCTGGCGCGGCTCAGTGTCGAGATCATCGACCTCGGCGTCGTGAAGGACGATCCCGCCGCGCTCGAAGCCACCTTTCGCGCTGCCGCGCGCGATGCCGATGCGGTCATCACCTCGGGCGGCGTCAGCGTCGGCGAAGCCGATCACACGAAGCTGGTGATGGCCAAACTCGGCGACGTGCTGTTCTGGCGCATCGCGATGCGGCCGGGGCGGCCGATGGCGATCGGACGCATCCGGACCGACGCAGGCGCGGCTGCCGACAACGCAGGCCACAGCGCGATCCTGTTCGGCCTGCCCGGCAATCCGGTCGCGGTGATGGTCACGTTCTACGCGCTGGTGCGCGACGCACTGCTCGCGATGAGCGGTGCCACGGCGCAACCGATGCCGATGCTGCGCGCCGCGAGCGTGCTGCCGATGCGCAAGAAACCCGGCCGCACCGAGTACCAGCGCGGCATCGTCACACGCGCACCCGATGGCGCCGGCTGGCAAGTGCGCATCACCGGCGCGCAGGGCTCGGGCATTTTGCGGAGCATGAGCGAGGCCAATGGGTTGGTTGTGCTGCACCACGCGCAGGGCGATGTGGCGGCGGGTGAGTGGGTCGACGTACTGCCGTTCGACGGCCTCGCCTGACCTGGCGCCGGCCCGCAAAACGCTCGTCAACCCAAAGGAGGCAGCGGCTCGTCAAGCTAGGGGTGCGCAGGTTTTGGCGGGTACCGGGCAGGTAAACTTTGAAGATGGTTGATCCTGTCGGGCAGCGCCGGGACAGCGTCCCTTCGATCTTCGGGGCGCTCGCTACTTCGGTGCGCGCGAAAACCCGGCATGAGTGAGTCACGCGCGCTGCTGTTGACCGATGTGGTCGACAGCACCCAGTTGTCGCAAGAGCTCGGCGACGCGGCAATGGCCGAAGTCTGGACAGCGCACGACCGCGCCGCGCGTTCGCTGCTCGTCGCCCGCCACGGTCGCGAGATCGACAAGTCCGATGGCATGTTGCTGCTGTTTGATGCCGCGGCCGACGCGGTGCGCTACGCGCATGACTACCACCGCGCGCTTGCCGCCCTGCCGGTGCCGCTGACCGCGCGCGCCGGCCTGCATGTCGGCCCTGTGATCCTGCGCGAGAACAGCGCCGCCGATATCGCCCGCGGCGCGAAGCCGCTCGAGGTCGACGGCCTGGCCAAGCCGACCGCGGCACGCGTGATGTCGCTCGCCCTGCCCGGGCAAACGCTGTTGACCTCCGAAGCGCGCGCCGACCTTGGCAGCACGTCGCTGAAAATGCTTTCGCACGGCCACTGGATGGTCAAGGGCGTCGCCGAACCGATCGAAGTCTTCGAGGTCGGCGACGACGATTCATCGTTCGTGCAGCCGCCCGACAGCGAGAAGTGTTTTCGCGTGGTGCGCACCGGCGACTGGTGGCTGCCGGTGCGCGACATCCCGAACAACCTGCCGCACCAACCGACCTCGTTCATCGGTCGTGAGCGCGAGCTGGCCGAGGTCAAGGCACTGATGGGCACTGCCAAGCTGCTGACGCTGCTCGGGATGGGCGGGCTCGGCAAAACGCGGCTCTCGCTGCAGGTCGCGGCTGAGCTGATCCACCTGTTCCCCGACGGCGTCTGGTTTCTCGACTTGGCGCCGATCCGCGATGCCGAGCTCGTCGTCGCCGAGACCGCGCAGGTGCTCGGCGTTCGCGAGGACGCCGGCCGCACGCTGTTACAAACGCTCTGCGCTCACCTCAAGCCACAGCGCGCGCTGCTGATCCTCGACAACTGCGAGCACGTCATCGAGGTGTCGGCGCGGCTGGCGAACGCGGTGCTGAAAGCGGCGCCCCATGTGCGCATCCTGGCGTCGAGCCGCGAGGCGCTGCGCACGCCCGGCGAGCAGGCGTATCCCGTCTCGCCTCTGCCGGTACCGGCTCGCGACGACAGGATCGACGTGCTTTTACGTTCGACCGCGGTGCAACTCTTCATGGACCGGGCGCGGCTGCACAAGCCCAACTTCTTCCTGAACGCCCGCGACGCGCCATTGATCGCCGAGCTGGTCGCGCGGCTCGAAGGCATCCCTCTCGCGCTCGAACTCGCAGCGGCGCGGCTGCGCTCGTTGACCGTTGCCGACATCAACGCGCGCCTGAAAGACCGCTACAAGCTGCTGACCGGCGGTGCCCGCGTGCTGCAGGAGCGGCAGCAAACGCTGCGGGCGCTGGTCGACTGGTCTTACGAGCTGCTCGAGCCCGACGAGCGCACGGTGCTGGGCCGGCTCGGGGTCTTCATCAGCGGCTTCGATCTGGCCGCTGCCGAAGCCGTCTGCAGCGCCCGACCGGTCGAACCCGACGCGGTGCTCGACCTGCTCGGCTCGCTGGTCGAAAAATCGCTTGTGATGCTCGAAGAGCGCGACGACGGCGCGCGCTACCGCATGCTCGAGACGATTCGCGAGTACGCGCACGAGAAGCTCGAGCAGAGCGACGACGATCTCGCGTCGACCTCGGCACGCCACTGCGAGCACTACTTCGCGCTGGCGAAAGCGGCGAACCGTGGCTCTTCGGGAGCGGAGCAGGCCGACTGGATCTGGCGCATCGAGGCCGAGCTCGACAACATCCGCACTGCCACTGCGCTGCCGCTCGCCGGCGGGGTCGACCCGTTCATCGCGGTCAAGTTCGCCGTCGCGATGCAGGGCTTCTGGATCCTCCGCGGCTACTCCACAGAGGGTCGCAATGTCGTGCGGGCCGCATTGGCGCTACCGGCGATCCATGAGTCGCCGGTCGGGCGGGCGTGGGCGCTGTATGTCGGCGCCGCGCTCGCCGAAAGCCAGAGCGACTATGCCGAAGCGCGCCAAATGCTGGAGACCTGCCTCGAGCTCCGCCGCGAGCTCGCAAACGAAGTCGACATCGCCGCGACCCTGTCCACGCTGACGCCGGCGCGCCTGTACGCCGGCGATGTCGAAGGCGCGGCGGCTGGCGAACGCGAGGCGCTCGAGATCTTCCGCCGGCTCGGCGACCGCGTCGGCGAAGCGATCGGGCTGCTGCACCTGGGGCAGATCAGCGTCTTCATTGGAGACGACGCCGAAGCCCGCGTGCAACTCGATGCCTGTCTTACGATCGCGCGCTCGATCAAGCACCAGGAACTCGAGGGCGAGTGCGAGCTCGTGCTCGGTGAGTCCTCGCTTCAGACCGACGACCTGGTACGGGCGGCGGTGCGCTTCAAGCGCTCGCTGACCGTCTGCCGCGAGGCGGGCGACAAGCGCGGGGAGGCGAACGCGCAATGGTGGCTCGGCAAGGTCGACGTCAAGCAACGCGAGCTGGTCTCGGCGCGTCACCGGCTCGGCGAAGCGGTCACGGCATTCCGTGCGTTCGAGATGCGAGACGAGATGATCGGCTGCCTGGAAGATCACGCGGTGCTCGCGGTCGCCGAAGGCCATGCCGAGCTCGCCGTCAACCTGGCGGCGGTCGCGGCGAACTGGCGAGATCGCCTCGGGCTTCGGCGCTCGGCGTTGAGCGAGCCTCGCTGGCAGGCCGAGGTGCAGTCGATGTACCGAGCGCTGAGCCAAGCCACCTTCGAGGCCGCTTGGCGCGAAGGCGCCGAGTGGCAGATCGACCGTGCGATCCACAGCGCGCGGGCGCTGCAGATCGCCGAGTCGGCGGTCTCCGCGACCGCCGACTGAACCGGGTCAGGCTGTCGCGTTTTGCTGGCTGCGGCGGCGCGCCACCCAGCCGATCGCGCCGAGCCCGGCGAGCATCAGGGCGTAGGTTTCAGGCTCGGGCACAGCGGTGATTACGCCGCGAGCGAAGTTTTTGGAGGAGCCGCAGTCCGTGCCCGCCGACGGATACTGCACGCAGCCCGGCGATTCGTTGACCGGGCTCAGGTAGTTCAGTTGCGCGAGCGTGCCGTTGTAGAGGATCAGACTGAACGCATAGGCCCCACCACCGGCGATCGAGCGCGAGCCGCCGATCGGGACGACCGAGGCGAAGTTCACGGTGTCGACGCCGACCAGCTGGTTTCCGGCGATTTGGACACCGGTGACCGTGACGCTCTTGTTCAGATTGAACGATTCGAGGATCGTGCTCGTCGACGCCATGTTGTAGAAATCGAGCTGAGCGCTCAGCACCGAGAAGCCTGCGCAAGCACCGCTGACGCCGTAAGTGCCGTTGCCCTGGGTAAGACATGACGTCGGAACGTCGAACAATGCCGAGGCACTCCAGCCCAGGTCGGGGAAGATGCCGCCGTAGCCCGGATCCCAGCTGCCTTGGTAGACCGCCGCCTCCGCCGAACCGGCGCAGGAGAGCGCGCCGAGAACAGTGACCGCCGCGCCGAATGACGCTGCCCGAATGCTTTTTGCAACCATGCTGATCACCCCGAGTGTTAACAGCCGCGTGGCGGCCGGATGGATTCGACTTGCTTTGTTCCGCACGAACGGATGGTCGTACAAAACATTTTAGGCAACAGGGCAATCGCCGTGTGACCTCTGCACACCCTTGTATGAGGGGGTGGGCACTGACCGACCGCCACCGTCACAAGCGAACTATTCGCGTACCGCCTGCACCATGGCCCGCGCCGGCTCGGGGCTGCGAATCGAAGCGGTCGAGGCCGCTGTAGCAGATGAAATGCCGGTTCGTCGCGCGGCCGAACAGCGCCAGGCCGAGTTGGTGCGCGAGCTGGTG
>JANLUW010000586.1:0-2446 GCA_031363645.1 Rhizobacter sp.
GATCTGCGAACCGGCGAGCTTCTCGTCCACCGCCAGATCGGCGTTGACCTTCTCGACGCATTCGCGGATCAGTTCGTACACCTCGGGCTTCTGCGCCAGATCGGCGTAGCCGGCATACGGCAGGTTGCGGCGCTCGGCCCAGTTGCCCACGGCTTCGAAGTCGATGTTGACGAAGGCGCAGACCTTCTCGCGCTTGTCGCCGAAGGCCACCGCCTCTTTGATGAAAGGGAAGAACTTGAGCTTGTTCTCCACGTACTTGGGCGCAAACATGGCGCCGTCAGACGGCCCGCCGTGCAAGCGGCCGACGTCCTTGGCGCGGTCGATGATCTTCAGGTGGCCGCCCGCGTCCACAAAGCCGGCGTCTCCGGTGTGGTACCAGCCGTCGGCCGTCAGCACCTCGGCGGTGGCGGCCGGGTTCTTGTAATACTCCTTCAAGAGGCCTGGGCTCTTGACCATGATTTCGCCGTTTTCGGCCACCTTGATCTCGACGCCGGCGATCGGCACGCCCACGGTGTCGGCTTTCGCTTCGTGGTCGGGTTGCAGACACACGAAGACCGCCGTCTCGGTGCTGCCGTAGAGCTGCTTCAGGTTGATGCCGATGCTGCGATAAAAAGTGAACAGGTCGGGGCCGATGGCTTCACCCGCGGTGTAGGCCACACGCACGCGATTCAAGCCCAGCGTGTTGCGCAGCGGGCCGTAGATGACCAGGTTGCCGAGCTGGTACTTCAGCCTGTCGAGCGCGCCGACGGGTTTACCGTCCATCAAGGTCGGCCCCACGCGCTTGGCCAGGTCCATGCTGAGGCGAAACAGCCACCGCTTCAGCCGGCTGGCATCCTCCATGCGGATCATCACGCTGGTGAGCAGCCCTTCGAACACGCGCGGTGGTGCAAAGTAATAAGTGGGGCCGATCTCCTTGAGGTCGATCATCACCGTGGCCGCGCTTTCGGGGCAGTTCACCACGTAGCCGCAGGCCAGCCACTGCGCGTAGCTGAAGATGTTCTGGCCGATCCAGGCTGGCGGCAAGTAGGCCAGCACCTCTTCGCGCTCGGTCAGCTTGTCGAAATCCTTGCCGGCATGGGCACGGTCGAGCAGCGTGAAGTGCGTGTGCACCACGCCTTTGGGGTTGCCGGTGGTGCCGCTGGTGAAGAACATCGCGGCCACGTCTTGCGGCTGCGCCCTGGCCACCTCGGCATCGAAGAAGCCGGGGTGGCCGGCGTCATAGGTTGTGCCCGACTTGATCAGTTCGTCCAGCGAGGCGAGGCCGTCTTCGGCGTAGTTGCGCAGACCGCGCTCGGCGTCGAACCAGATGTGGCTGATCTGCGGGCAGCTTTCGCCGCGCAGTTCCAGCATCTTGTCGACCTGCTCCTGGTCTTCGACGATCGCAAAGCGCACGTCGGCGTTGTTGATCGGGAACACATATTCGGTCACCGCGGCGTCCTGGTACAGCGGCACCGGCACCGCACCCAGCGACTGGATGGCCAGCATCGTGGCGTACAGCCGTGGCCGGTTTTCGCCCACCACCACCGCGTGGTCGTCTCGCTTCATGCCGGCGGCGGCCAGCCCGCAGGCCAGTGCACGTACTTCCAGTGCCAGCGCGCGCCAGGTGGTCGTCTGCCAGATGCCGTAGACCTTTTCGCGCATGGCAGCGGCCTCTGGGCGCTGCCGGGCGTGGTCTAGCATGAGACGCGGAAACGTCGTCTGCACAGGCTTGTCTCCTTTATTTCTGATCTGGATTCTGGGCTGCACTTTGACGCCAGGTTGTCATTGCGACGACAATCTGCGGGTTCATACCAAGAGATCATTCCCTGAGTTCATCGGCATGGCTGAAACAGGCTTCCCGTCAGCTTCGCGTGCATCGCGGGTGCAGGCTTCGCGCTCGCGCGCGCCTTCGGCCGCTGACCTGGAGCAGATTCCTTGGCTGTCCAGACTGGACGCTGAAGAGCATGTCCGTGCGCTGCGCGACCTGCGCGTGGTCGAAGTGCAAGCCGGCGAGTTGCTCTGCCGCGTCGGCCGGCCGGTGACCTACTGGTTTGGTGTCGTCGACGGCCTGCTGAAGATGAGCAACGACAGCACCTCGGAGGCGGGTGCCATGCCCATCACCTTCACGGGTGTGCCGTCGGGCGGCTGGTTTGGTGAAGGCACGGTGCTGAAGAACGAGGTCTACCGCTACAACATACAGGCGCTGCGCAGCAGCGTCGTGGCCGGCATTCCTGCCGATACCTTCAGGTGGCTGCTGGACCGCAGCATCCGCTTCAATCGCTTCGTGATGAACCAGCTCAACGAGCGCCTGGGCCAGTTCATCGCGGCGCGCGAGATCGACCGCCTGACGCACCCTGACGAACGCGTGGCGCGCAGCCTGGCGGCGCTGTTCCACCCGGTGCTGTACCCCGGCGTCGGCACGCTGCTGCGAATCACGCAGCAAGAGCTCGGCTACCTGGTGGGCCTG
>JANLUW010000620.1:0-5557 GCA_031363645.1 Rhizobacter sp.
GCGCGGGTAAAATCTTTGAATCCAGAGGATTCCGCATGAAACCCATTGTTGGCAGCATCGTCGCGCTGGTCACGCCGATGCAGGAAGACGGCAGCGTCGACTACCCCGCGCTGCGCCGCTTGATCGACTGGCACATCGCCGAAGGCACCGACTGCATCGGCGTGGTCGGCACCACCGGCGAATCGCCGACCGTGTCGGTCACAGAGCACTGCGAAATCATCCGCGTGACGGTCGAGCACGCGAAGGGGCGCGTGCCGATCATGGCCGGCACCGGCGGCAATTCGACCGCCGAAGCGATCGAGCTGTCGCGCTTCGCGAAACAGGTGGGCGCCGATTGCTCGCTGTCGGTCGTGCCTTACTACAAAAAGCCCTCGCAGGAAGGCATCTTCCGGCACTTCAAGGCGATCGCCGAAGCGGTGGACTTGCCGATGGTGCTGTACAACGTGCCCGGCCGCACGGTGGCAGACATGCAGGTCGAGACTGCCATCCGCCTCGCACACGTGCCGGGCATCGTCGGCATCAAGGAAGCCAGCGGCGAAATCGACCGCGCCGCGTGGCTGATCAAGCTCGCGCCCAAGGGCTTTAGCATCTACTCGGGTGACGACGGCACCGCGATCGCGTTGATGCTGCTCGGCGGCCACGGTAACGTCAGCGTGACCGCCAATGTCGCGCCGCGCGCGATGCACGAGCTGTGCATCGCCGCGCTCGAAGGCAAGGTGCGCGAAGCCACCGCCATTCACTTGAAGCTGCTGCCGCTGCACAAGCAGCTGTTCTGTGAATCGAGCCCGGCGCCGACCAAATGGGCAATGGCGCAACTCGGCTTGTGCAAATCGGCGCTGCGCCTGCCGATCACGCCCCTGACCGATGACGGTCAAAAATTGGTCGGGCAGGCGATGCGTGAATCGGGCCTGCTTTGAGCCGGCGTTGCCTCACCGCCGATCAAACCATTCGTTCCGCTCCCGACTTCGATAAAAAGCGCTGCATCGCGTCGCGCTGATCGCCCCGACCCCCTGGAGATGCACCCCGTGATCCGTCCCTTTTCTTTCCCCGCGCTGGCCCTGACGAGCGCTGTCGCGGCAGCCTCGCTGGCGGGCTGCTCGACCCTCGACAACCTGATGTCGGGCGACAAGATCGACTACCGCACCGCGAACAACGGTGGCAAGACGACCGGCCTCGAAGTGCCACCCGACTTGACCCAGTTGACCCGCGATTCGCGCTATCAGCAAACGCCGGGCGGCGCGGTCAGCGCGGCTGCATTTCAGTCGAGCACGCCGGTGGCGGCCGCGACCGCGACGACGGCAACGCCGATCGCTGCGCAAGCGGTGGCCGACATGCGCATCGAGCGGCTCGGCAACGAGCGCTGGCTGCGCACCAGCTTGACGCCCGAGCAGCTTTGGCCGCAAATCCAGGCCTTCTGGAAAGAGCGCGGTTTGGTCATCGTGCAAGACACACCCGCCACCGGTGTGATGGAAACCGACTGGGCCGAAAACCGCGGCAAGCTGCCGATGGATTTCGTGCGGTCGTCGATCGGCAAGGTGTTCGATGGGGCTTACTCGACCGGTGAGCTCGACAAGTTCCGCACCCGCGTCGAACGCACCGCGACCGGCACCGAGGTCTACATCACGCACCGCGGGATGATCGAGGTCTACAACGGCGAGCGCAAGGAAAACACGGTCTGGCAGCCGCGCCAGCCCGACCCGCAACTCGAGGGTGAACTGCTGTCGCGCCTGATGCTCAAGCTCGGCGCGACCGAAACCGTCGCGAAGGCTGCGATCGCCACGCCGGGCGCGCCTGGCGCAGCGGCTCGCGCGCGCATCATCACCGGGCAGCCAAGTGCAACGCTCCAGGTCGACGACGGGTTCGACCGTGCCTGGCGCCGTGTCGGCGTGGCGCTCGACCGCAGCGGCTTCACGGTCGAAGACCGCGACCGCACGCAGGGCGTCTATTTCGTGCGCTACATCGACCCGAAGTTTGCTGGCAAGGACGAGCCCAACCTGTTCGCCAAGCTCTTCAGCTTCATGGGCAAGAAAGTAGAAACCGGCGGCCCGGCGCGCTACCGCGTGACGGTCAAGAGCGAGGGTGAGATCAGCACGGTCAGTGTGCTGAACGGCGCGGGCGCACCCGAGAACGGCGACGCCGGTAAGCGCATCACGACGCTGCTGCTTGAAGACCTGAAGTAAGCCCGGCGCAGGGATCGCCATGAGCAGGCGCGCGATGCGCTTCTGCAGCCTCGGGAGCGGCAGCGCCGGCAACGCGACCTTGGTCGAAGCGCAAACCGGCACGACCACCAGCCGCGTGCTGATCGACTGCGGCTTCTCGCTGCGCGAGTTGCAGACACGGCTCGCACGCATCGGCCTGGCGTGCGACGACCTCGACGCCGCCTTCATCACCCACGAACACGGCGACCATGTCGGCTGCGCATTGACACTGGCGCAGCGCCACGCGGTGCCGCTGTGGATGAGCCGTGGCACCTGGCGCGCGATCGGTCGACCTGTCTTGCCCCCGGGGCTGCTCGAGTTCGCGCGCGATGGTCAGGCCATCGTGATCGGCGATCTGCAATTGCTGCCCTACACCGTGACCCACGACGCGCTCGAGCCGCTCCAGTTGCGGCTGTCGGATGGCGCGCGCCACCTGGGCGTGTTGACCGACACCGGCTCGATCACGCAACATTTGATCGCGAGCCTGCAGCGCTGCGACGCGCTGCTGCTCGAGTGCAACCATGACCGCGACATGCTCGCGCAGTCGGGCTATCCGGCCTCGTTGAAAGCGCGCATCGGCGGGCGGCTCGGGCACCTCGCGAACGACACCTCGGCGCAAATTCTCGCGGCGTGTCTGCACGATCGATTGCAGCACGTGGTCGCGGCGCACTTGAGCGAGCGCAACAACAGCCCATCGCTCGCGCGGGATGCACTCGTGGGCGCCTGCGGCGGATCACGTGACGAGATCGTCGTCGCTGATCCGCTGCTCGGCTTCGGGTGGCTCGACCTCGACAAACGCTGGGCGTGAAAAAGCCGCCCGGAGGCGGCTTTTTCCCGAACCGAATCGATCCGAAGATCGGCCGATTTACTTCTTGATGGCGTCGGCAGCCTTGCCAGCAGCGTCTTTGGCTGCGTCGGCAGCTTTGCCAGCTGCGTCCTTGGCGGCGTCGGCAGCCTTGCCGGCGGCGTCCTTCATGGCATCGGCGGCCATCGAACCACCTGCCGAAGCGGCACCCATCGCCGAGCTGGCGCCGGCCATGGCTTCGGTCGCGGCCGAAGAGGCGGCGGTCAATACAGCACTGGCGGCAGCCGAAGCAACTTCAGCGACGGCCGGGGCCGCGGCGGCCGAAGCGGCAGCAGCAGGCCTTTCTTCCTTCTTGCCGCACGCGGTAAGGGCAACGGCGGCGAGCAGGGAAGCGAGCAAAAGCGACTTGGTCATAGGGTCCTCTGAATCATTAGGGTCGAACAATTACCGGAAACTGTGGGAGCCCTTACATGCGCAGAGTCCCAGCGTTCACAGGCACAAAAATGACGGATCTCTTCCGTGCCTAGCCCCTGATTATAGGCAGCTGCAGGGTGATTCCTTAGAGGCCGGTCGTGGTTGCGGGAAACGCTTCTTCCGATCGTTGCAAAACTGCATCAATGTGTTCTTTGCAGCGGATCTCGTCGGCTTTTTCAAAAGACAAGCGCCCGCGGTGGTGCAAGTTGTCGGAGAGGCGCACGCTGACAGTGCCGAGTGCCAACATCACCGTGGGGAACTCGCCCGACGCGAGTTCCGTGTGGGTGCGGCAGCTGACGATGTGCGACCAATTGCGCCGCCACTCGACCCAGCGCGGATGACGCCGCGCGACCTCGTCGAAATGCCTTGCGATCAACGTGAGCTTGCGGCTGGAGGCTGCCCATTGCGTCAGCAACTCGACGATGGCGCGCTCACCGAGCGGCCAGTCGGCGAAGTCTTCATCGCACAGCCAGACCTCGCGTGCGCTTAGTTGCGCCATCGCCTCGAATGCACTGCGCAGCGCCGCGTGAAACTCTGCGCGCGAGGTAATCAGGGTGCCGGGTGCATTCGTTTCCATCGCCTGTCTCCTGGTGTCTGTTCTTCATCGTTGCGCGTCCGGCTGCAGCCAGCCGGATGCGAGCCAGTCGTCGAGCAGTTCGCGCGCTTCGCCGCTCAACGCATCGAGATCGTGTCGGTCGAGTCGACGCCGGTCCGAGAGGCGCCGCATCAGTTTCGCATCGCGCCCCGCAGCGCGAAACGACTCACCGTTGATGAACACATGGCGCTCGTCGTAGAGCATGCGGGTGCGTTGATCGAGGCTGACGCCGTGCGCTGAGGATTGTGTCGAGTCGGCGCGCTGCGTGGCGTCGAACCACACGCCGCGCTTGGGTTCGCTCAGCACCTCGCCGAGCGCGCAGGCGAACGTGGCCGGGTCACGCAACAGGCGCTGCACCGCATCGACCGCGAACGCCTGCAAAGCGGCCGGAATCGCACCAGGCGAATCGCTCGCGGGCTGCTTCGGATCACGGTAGAGCGGACCGGCGGAGTCGGCGTCCGCATCGACATCGGAAGCGTCGAGCATGCGCTGCAGCACCTCACGCGCCAACTCGTTGCGGCCACTGGCGCGAAAACCGATCGAGCAGGTGGTGCATTCGCCTTCGGCCACGCCGTCATGGGCCCAGCCCGGCGGCAAGTACAGCATGTCGCCGGGTTCGAGCAGCCACTCTTCTTCGGGCTCGAACGCGGCGAGTATTTTCAGCGGCGCGTCGGGCACGAGTTCGAGCGAGCGCATGCGCCCGATGCGCCAGCGCCGCCGGCCTTGCGCCTGCAGCAAGAACACGTCGTAGGAGTCGACATGCGGGCCGACGCCACCGCCATCGCTCGCGTACGACAGCATCAGGTCGTCGAGCCGCGCATCGGGCACGAAGCGAAAGCGATCGAGCAGCGCGCGCGCTGCCGGAATGTGCAAGTCGAGGCTCTGCACCAGCAACGTCCATTCGCGCTGCTTCAACAACGGCAGCGCAGCGCGTTTGAACGGGCCTTGGCGCAACGTCCATTGCGCGCCTCGGCGCACGATCAGGCGCGACTCGACCTCGTCGTGCGAGGCCAGATCGAACAGCTGTGCGCGCTCGATCAATCGGGTGCCGCCCGGTAAGGCCTGGCGCACCAGCAGTGGCTTCTTCTGCCAGTGGCGGCGCATGAATTGATGGGGCGAAAGGCCGCCCAACAGCGGGCTGGCGAGAGAGATGTCCATGGGTGATTGTGCGATCATTCAACGATGCAAATCACCACACCGTGTGTCGTCAGCCTGACCTGGAAGCTGCAAGACACGCTGGGCAATCTGATCGACGAACTGGCCGATCCGGTCGAGTTCTTTTTCGGCGGCGACGACCTGCTCGCGAAGGTCGAAGAAGCGCTGACCGAACAAGCCACCGGCTTTACGACCGTGCTCCATCTCGAACCCGAACATGCCTTCGGTGACTACGATTCCGCGCTCGTCTTTTTCGAGGCGCGGTCGGTGTTTCCCGATGCGGTCGAGGTCGGCATGCAGTTCGACGGCTTGCCACCGGGCGCGGTCACA
>JANLUW010000007.1:0-2233 GCA_031363645.1 Rhizobacter sp.
TGGCCGCAGGCTTTCTCGGCGGCTGGATCGACGGCGCGATCTCGCGCGTCACCGATGCCTTTCTGGCCTGCCCGTTCCTGATCCTGGCGATCGCGCTCGCGGCCTTCCTCGGCCCCAGCCTGACCAACGCGATGATCGCGATCGGCGTCTCGGCCACGCCGATCTTCGTGCGGCTGACGCGCGCGCAGGTGATCAACGTCAAGGTCGAGGATTACATCGAGGCCGCGCGCGCGGTCGGCAACCCGCCGTTGCGCATCGCGTTTCGCCACGTATTGCCCAACATCGCCGCACCGGTGATTGTGCAGGCCACGCTCGCGATTGCCGCGGCCGTGATCGCCGAGGCCAGCCTGTCCTTCCTTGGCCTCGGCCAGCAACCGCCCGCGCCGAGCTGGGGCAGCATGCTCAACACCGCGAAGAACTTCATCGACAACGCGCCCTGGATGGCGCTCTGGCCGGGTGCGGCGATCTTCCTGCTGGTGTTGTCGTTCAACCTGCTTGGCGACGGCCTGCGCGATGCGCTCGACCCGCGCCAACGCTGACCCTTTCTATTCAATCACGGCGAGCCCCCATGAACTTCGACTGGAACAATCCCTACCCGACGATCCGCAGCCCGCTGATGGCGCGCAACGTCGTCGCGACCTCACAAGCCCTGGCCTCGCAGGCGGGGCTGCGCATGCTGCTGAAGGGCGGCAACGCGGTCGACGCGGCGATCGCCGCTGCCGCCGCGCTGACGATTGTCGAGCCGGTCTCCAACGGGCTGGGCAGCGATAACTTCGCGATCGTGTGGGACGGCCAGAAGCTCCACGGCCTGAACGCTTCGGGCGTTGCGCCGGCGGCCTGGAACCCGGCCTACTTTCGGCGCAAGCACGGCGACGCGATGCCGATGCGAGGCTGGGACACCGTGACAACACCCGGCGCCGTAGCCGGCTGGGTCGCGCTGTCTGAACGCCTCGGCAAGCTGCCGTTCGCCGACCTGCTGGAGCCGGCGATCGAGCTGGCCGAGCGCGGGCATGGCGTCGGCCGGATCGTGGCCGACAAGTGGGGTCGCCAGGTGCCGTTGCTGAAAGACCTGCCCGGCTTCGCGGCCGCCTTCATGCCGCGCGGCCGCGCGCCCGAGCCGGGCGAGTGCTTCGTATTCGGCGACGCGGGAGCGACCTTGCGGCGCATCGCGCTCACCAAAGGCGAAGCGTTCTATCGCGGCGATGTCGCCGAGCGGTTGGTCGCGCATGCGAGTGCGAACGGCGGCAGCATGACGCTCGCCGACTTGGCGAACTACCGCGCCGAATGGGTCACACCGATCCAGAAGAATTTCGCCGGCCACACGGTTCACGAGATCCCGCCGAACGGGCAAGGCATCGCCGCCCTGATGGCGCTCGGCATGCTCGACAAACTCGATGTGGGACGGTTCCCGATCGACAGCGCGGAGTCGCAGCACCTGCAGATCGAAGCGATGAAGCTCGCGTTCGCCGACACCTACCGCTGGGTCGCCGACGCGCGCTTCATGACCGAGGTCAGCGCGGCCGATTTGCTCGACGACGGCTACCTCGCCGAGCGCGCCAAGCTGATCGACACCCGGCACGCCACCGATTTTGCGCACGGCACGCCGCCCAGCGGCGGCACGATCTACCTCAGCGCCGCCGACGATGGCGGCATGATGGTCAGCTTGATCCAGTCGAACTACATGGGTTTCGGCAGTGGCGTCGTCGTGCCGGGTACCGGCGTGAGCCTGCAGAACCGTGGCCACGGCTTCACGCTCGACGACAAGCATCCGAACGTCGTGGCGGGCGGCAAGCGGCCGTTCCACACCATCATCCCAGGTTTTCTGACGCGCGAAGTCGATGGTGTGACGCGGCCGCAGATGAGCTTCGGCGTGATGGGCGGCAACATGCAGCCGCAGGGCCACTTGCAGTCGCTCGTGCGCATGCTCGTCCACCGTCAGCAGCCACAAGCCGCGTGCGACGCGCCGCGCTGGAAAGTGGCGAGCGGTCTGAGCGTCGACTTCGAATCCACCATGGCGCCCGAGTTGCTGTCAGACCTGATAGCGATGGGACATCGTTCCGAGGCGACGGCCGATGCCTACATGGACTACGGTAGCGGACAGTTCATTTGGAAGCTGTCGGACACGCTGGAGGACGGCTACGTCGCTGCTAGCGATTCGCGTCGTGATGGGCAGGCGGTAGGGTACTGAGCGTCGGCTGCTCTGCAGCGGTTGCTGCCGATCGCCGGCGCCGGG
>JANLUW010000024.1:0-3620 GCA_031363645.1 Rhizobacter sp.
TCCGCCCCTTCACTGGCAAGGCACGCTCAAAGCGCACGAATGGCTGGCGCACCCCGATATGGCCAGTTGAACAAGCTTCGTCATAGCGCTGGCGGGACCATCGGGCGAACCCCCGATAGATCTTCGACGCGAGCGACTGGACCGTGCTGACTTCACTCGTTCTCGGGGTCTTGGTCGGCGCGGTGCTTGGCCTCACTGGCGCCGGCGGCGGCATTCTGGCCGTGCCTGCGTTGGTCGTCGGTCTGGGGTGGACCATGCAGCAAGCGGCCCCGGTGGCGCTGATCGCAGTCGCCGGCGGTGCGGCGATCGGTGCAGCCGAGGGCTTGCGTCGAAAACTGGTGCGCTACAAGGCCGCTGTTCTGATGGCGGTCTCGGGCGTGCCCATCACGTCACTCGGGTTTCGAGTGGCCCAGGCATTGCCTCAACGAACGTTGCTCGCGCTCTTTTCGACGGTCATGCTGATCGTGGCCACTCGCCTCTATCTCCAGGCCAGGAAAGCCGACAACGGAGATCCCGAGGAGTTCCTCAGATGGGGCCGGCTCGATCCGGCGACCGGTCGCTTCGCCTGGACATGGCCCGCCGCCGCCTTGCTGGGCGCGATCGGTGCGTTGACGGGTTTCATGACGGGCCTCTTGGGCGTCGGCGGCGGCTTCGTGATCGTTCCCATGCTGCGCCGTTTCACAGACCTGTCTATGCACAGCATCGTGGCGACATCGTTGCTGGTCATCGCGCTGGTCGGGCTCGGCGGCGTCGTCAGCGCCGTGCTCCACGGTGCCGCCATCCCCTGGGACCTGACCGCGTTTTTCACTTTGGCGACGGCACTCGGCATGGTCGCAGGGCAAGGGGTTTCGACGCATCTGTCGTCGCGTCATGTCCAGATGGTCTTCTCGATCGTGCTGGTGGTCGTGGCGATCGGCCTCTTCGCCAAGGCCTTCGTCGCGCCGTGACGCGCAAGCAGCAAATTCGACCCGGAGAGCTTGCGCCCTTATAAAAATTAGAGTGCGGGATGACTTGGGAACGTCAACCTATCCGGGCATCCACCGGTGTAGCGTTCATGGGACGAGGCGACTTTCGGATTCATTGGCGATTCCACGCCTTAAAGCAGTCGTGCGAAATGGCCAGATTTGCGGCGTCGGCAGGTCCAACGTCGGCCGTCAAAGTCCTCAAGCGCCGCTGCGGAGCGTCGAAAACCCCCAGAGTAGGCCAACCCCGACGGACATGAAAAACAACTCTCCATCAATCGCAAGCATCCGCTCCGTTCAGGGCCGGGTCTACGCGACCGCCCAAGCGCTTTGGGCGAGCAGCACCTTGGCAAAAGCCTCGTCGGCAGGCTTGTTCGCGGTCTTGATCGGCGTCAGCGGCTTTGCCATGTGGTCCGCGGTGTCGACACGCCAGGTCGCCGAACGCGCCATTGCATCGAATACCCTGTCGGACCACTACGCCACCGCGGCAACCGCCGTTGCGGCCGAGGAATCGCTGGAGCGCAAATACCGGCTGGAGCCGGGCCCCGAGGTGCGCCGTCGGTTCGACAAGGCCACGGAAAACATGCGTGCGGCGATAGAACTCGTGCGCCGGGACGGAACTGCCGAGGACCAGCGTGTTGCGGACCAGGTGGTCGCATCCTACGGCCCCTACCGTCAGGCCATCGACCGATTGTTCGACGCTGTTGACCGCGGTAATGCGGTTTTGGTCCTGAAGATCGACAACGACGAAGTCGATCCGCGCTTCGATGCCATCGAAGGTATGGTCAACAAGGCATCCGACAGTCACCACGCCGCTGCGCTGGCCGATTTGGCCGAACTGAAGCGGCGCGAGGCCTTCAACGCCCAAGCCACGCCTGCGGTTTTTCTCATAGGCTTCGTCTTCGTAGCATTCTTTTCCAGCGTCCTGTACCGCACCAGATCGCAGCTCGACCAGCAGCGCACCAAGGCCGTTCACGACGCGCTGCATGACGCCCTGACGGGCCTGCCCAATCGCACGCTGCTGGCGGATCGATTCGAACAAGCACTGCGTGCCGGCACGCGCACCTCCTCGACCACGGCACTGCTGCTGATCGACCTGGACCGCTTCAAGGAGGTGAACGACACCTTGGGCCACCATGTCGGCGACCAACTATTGGCTCAGATCGGCCCGAGGCTGGCCGGCGCGCTGCGCGGGGCAGATACGGTTGCTCGGCTGAGCGGCGATGAATTTGCAGTGTTGCTGCCTAGCGTCGATGGTTTGAGCGGCGCGCTGGATGTGGCCTCGCGCCTGCGTCAAGCCCTGGGCAAAGCCTTCAGGGTCGAAGGCGTCGAACTCGACATCGACGCCAGCATCGGCGTAGTCATCTCCGGCGCGCACGGCGCCGATGCGCAAACGCTGCTGCAGCGTGCCGACATCGCCATGTACGTCGCGAAGCAGCAAAAACGGGGCGTAGTGGTGTACGACCCCGAAAACGACGATCATTCGCCGGAGCGTCTCTCCCTGCTAGGGCAATTGCGTCGCGGCATCGAGCGTGGCGAATTGTTCCTGCAGTACCAACCCAAGATCGATCTGAAGACGAGGCAGGTCGTCGGCGTCGAGGCGCTGGTGCGATGGCAGCACCCGGACCGCGGCATGGTGCCGCCCAACGACTTCATTCAGCTGGCCGAGCACACAGGTCTGATTGGCCCGTTGACGGACGCCGTTCTGGACATGGCGCTGGCACAAGTCAAGGTCTGGGCCGATGGTGGCAACCGCATCCCAGTGGCGGTGAACATCTCGGCACGTAACCTTTCGGACGATGCGTTCGCGGACAAGGTCAAAGACCTGCTTGCAAAACACGACGTCGCATCGAGCCTCCTGGAGGTCGAGGTGACCGAGTCGGCCGTGATGCTCGAGCCGGAAAAGGCGACCCGCATTCTCAAGGAGCTGCATTCCATTGGCGTTCGAATTGCGATCGACGATTTCGGCGCCGGCTACACAAGCCTGGCACAGTTGAAGAACCTGCCGATCAGCGAACTCAAGATCGACAAGTCTTTCATCCTGGCGATGCACAGCAACGCCGACGACGCCGTGATTGTCAAGAGCATGATCGATCTTGGGCACAGCCTGAACATGAAGATCGTGGCCGAAGGCATCGAGACATCTGATCTCGTGAACTCCCTGGCCGACCTCCAGTGCGATATCGGACAGGGCTATCACCTGTGCCGACCTGCACTGCCGGAAACCTTGATGCAGTGGTACTGCCAGCACGCTGTTGGCGCATTGCCTAGAACCAAATTGGCCCCAACGGGCATTGTTCAGCCACCTGGACTCGCAGCTTTGGGCGCCAACTGAAGCAGACCCACATCTCTCAGAGCTGGCCCCGCAAAACTGAACATCCCGATGAGGGTGGACACTGCTCCCGAGGGCGAGGACATCGCCCGTGAGAACGGGAGCAAGCATGGGCAAAAGACCCCGTCGCACGCACTCAGCGGCTTTCAAGGCCAAGGTGGCGCTGGCCGCCGTACGTGGCGACAAGACGCTGGCCGAGTTGGCGCAGCAGCATGACGTGCACCCCGACCAGATCACCGACTCGAAGAACCAGTTGCTTGCCAAGGCAGCCGACGTGTTCGGCGGTGAGTCTCGCCCCGATGAGCCGACGGTTGATCTCAAGGTAC
>JANLUW010000042.1:0-4172 GCA_031363645.1 Rhizobacter sp.
GAAGCCGCTCGCAAAGGCCTACGACTGGTATTCGTTCAACGTGTTGCCGCGCATCGGCCAGCTCGTTGCCGGTGACGCGCAAAGCTACCGCTACCTGGCCGAATCGATCCGCATGCACCCGGGCCAGGCCGAGCTTAGAACGCTGATGAAGACGGCGGGCTGCGGCCACGTCGATGTGCACAACCTGAGCGCCGGGGTCGTGGCGCTGCATGTGGGCATCAAATGCTGAGTGGGCGTCTCGCTCGCTTGGCTCCTCGCTGCTGACATCCGACGCCATGGTCTCGCACACCCACACCTGCAACGAGCGTCGTCGCTTCGCGGCGTGGCCATCGGCAGCGCCGTTCGGGCTGTGCGTCGGCGTGCTGCTGGCGCTTTGCGCGAACGATGCCTGCGCCGCGGCGCTGGGGAGCCTTGCGACATCGGTCGGGCTCTTCGCCGCGCTCGCGTCCCTGTTCGTCATCAAAGGCTGGCCCACCAACATGCCGGCCGCGGCGTTGTCGGGTGCCGGGGGCGCGTTGGTGATCGCAGGGGGCGCGGCGTGGCTTTGGCGGGCGCACGTTGCAGGGCGATCGCTCGGGCTCTCGGAGCCTCCAGGTTCGCGTCGCACCGCGCATGCGAGCGCGGTCGCGGCCCGCCCCGCGCATGCGCTGAGCGTGCAACTCCCGGCGGGCCTCGACCGCGACGCGCTGCTCACCGAGTTGCGCCTTGTTTTCGTGCGGCTGCAGGAGGCTTGGGATCTCGGCGCAATGCCGGCCCTGCAGGCGCTGACAACGACCGACATGTTGACCGAACTGTGCCTCGGGCTTCCGGCATGCAGTGGCGCAGGCGGCCGCACCGATGTCGTCACGCTGCGGGCCGATTTGTTCGGGTTCGAGGAATTGAACGGCGCTTACGTCGTCAGCGTCGAGTTCTCTGGGTTGATGCGCGAGGCGCCGGATGATTGCGCCGTGCCGTTCCGAGAGGTCTGGATGCTGACCCGTTTTATGCACGGTGCCGAGGGCTGGAAATTGGCGCGTCACCAAGCGCTCATGTGATCGCGAGCGCGGCCGTTGTAGATAGCGCGAAATGTTCACGTTTTGATGTCTGGATGTGGCTGTGGCTCCCTCAGTTAGGGGCTGTTTGGCCGAGATGCTTCACAAGTACACTTCGACGGCTTGGCGCCCACTGGCCAAGGCCGGCGATCGCGCGGTAACACTGCGCGAAACAAGCCCCTCGATGCCGGCCACGCAGGCCTTCGGCGGGCTTCAATAATCGGTGTTGGGAGCGAATTTCGAATGATTTCAAGACTTGATGTGTCCGCCAAAACGACCGGCTTGTTGAGCACTGCGGGCATCGGCGTAATGATCGCGGCGGCGCTTTTCATGACCGGCTGTGGCGACAAAAAAGAAAAAGATAAACCGGCCTCGCAGACCGCCGCCAAGGTGAACAAGGAAGAAATCACGGTTCACCAAATAAATTACGTTCTGCAACAGCAGCGCGGCCTTGCGCCCGAGCAGGCGGCGTCGGCGAGCAAGCAGGTGCTCGAACGCCTTGTCGACCAAGAGCTCGCGGTGCAAAAGGCACAAGAGCAAAAGCTCGACCGAGACCCTCGCGTCGTGCAGCAAATCGAGGCCTCGCGCCGCGAGATCGTCGCGCGTGCCTACGTCGACAAGATCGCTGCCGGCGCGCCCAAGCCGAGCCCGGCCGAGATCAAGGCCTACTACGACGCGCACCCGGCCTTGTTCAAGGAGCGCAAGGTCTACAACCTCCAGGAACTCGCGATCCAGGCCAAGCCCGAACAGATCGATGCCCTCCAGGCGCAGCTGGCCTCTTCGAAAGACGTGCCTGCCTTCATCGAATACCTGAAGGGCAACGACTTCAAATACGGTGCCAACCAAGCGGTGCGTGCTGCCGAGCAGTTGCCGCTGAACGCGGTCGACAAGTTCGCGCAGATGAAAGACGGCCAGACCATGTTCACCGCAACGCCGACCGGCGCGCAGGTCGTGATCATGGCCGGCTCGCGCAGCCAGCCGGTCGACGAAGCGCGTTCGACGCCGGCGATCGAGCAATTCTTGTGGAACGAGCGCAAGCGCAAAGTCGTCGACGACGACGTGAAAGCGATGCGCGGTGCGTCCAAGATCGAATACGTCGGTGAGTACGCCAAGGGCGGCGCCAAAGAAGTGACCGCACCGGCGCCTGCTGCGTCCGAGGCTGTACCGCTGACGTCGATTGCACCTGCCATGCCGGCAGGCTCGATCCCTAGTGCCGCTCCCAATATCGAAGTCGAACCCATCAACACCGCGCCGGCCTCCTCGCCGACCAGCGGGACCCTCGAAAAGGGCATCAAGGGTTTCAAGTGACTCTTCCGTGCCTGCACGTTGCCGTTGACGTGCAAGCTGCTTGACCGGGTGCTCTCGCACCTGCGTTTTTACCGAAGCATGAGACCAAAAAATGCATAACTTCATCCGCTACGTGCTCTTGACGCTGGCCCTTTGTACGAGTGCTTTCGCGCAGACCAGTCCGTCGGCGTCTGCGCCGGTGGCGAAACCCGAAGCCGTGCTCGGCGTCGGCGACATCGTCAAAATCACGGTTTACCAAAACCCGGACTTGACCGTCGACGGGGCGCGCATCTCCGAGGCCGGCCAAATCAACTTTCCGCTGATCGGCAGCGTCGCCATCGGCGGGCTGACCGCATCCGCGGCCGAAGCCAAGATCGCCAAGGGCTTGCGTGACGGTGGGTTCGTGTTGCGCCCGCAGGTCACGATTCAGGTCGGGCAGATCCGCAGCAGCGTCATCTCGGTGTTGGGGCAGGTGGCCAAACCGGGCCGCTACCCGATCGAAACCGTCGGTGCCAAGGTCTCCGAGATGCTGGCTACGGCCGGTGGCTTGCTCCCATCCGGGGCCGACGTGGTCACGCTCGTCGGCACGCGCAACGGTCGCTCGATCAAACTCGACATCGACATGCCAGCGATCCTGCAGTCTGGCAAAGCCGAGCTCGATCTGCCGGTCGAGAACGGCGACATCATCTACGCTGACCGCGCTCCTACCGCCTACATCTACGGTGAAGTGCAGCGCCCCGGCCAGTTCAAGCTGGAGCGCGGGATGTCACTGATGCAAGCGCTCGCGCAGAGCGGCGGGTTGTCGGCGCGCGGCACGCAGCGTGGCATCAAGGTGCACCGCCGCGACGCGAACGGGACGGTCGTCATTCTCGACATGGGCCTGAACGACACGGTCGGGCGCGACGATGTGATCTACGTCAAGGAATCGCTGTTCTAAGCGAGCGAGAAAATCATGTCGATCAAACAATTACTGCGCATCGTCTGGGCACGCAAGTGGTTGGTGCTGGCGTTGCTGTTGCTGGTCTCGGTGGCGGGCTCGGTGTACACCGTGTTGCTGCCCAAGCAATACACGGCCGAGTCGGCCATGGTGGTCGAGATGCGCATCGATCCCGTGCTGGGCGCGATCGCGCCGAGCCTGGCCGCGCCGGGTTATATGGCCACGCAGATCGACATCCTGAAGAGCGAGCGCGTGGCGGCCCGCGTCGTGAAAATGCTCGGTGTGGAGCGTTCGCCCCCCGCGGTTGCGCAATGGCGTGACGCCACCAGTGCGAAGATACCGCTGGAGCGCTATTTCGCGAACCTGCTGCAGCGTGGCCTGCAAGTCGAGCCCTCGCGCGGCAGCAACGTCATCAACGTCTCGTTCTCGGCCCAGGATCCGATCTTCGCGCAGGCCGCGGCCAACGCGTTCGTGCAGGCCTACATGGATGTTTCGGTCGAGTTGCGCGTCGCTCCGGCGCGTCAATCGGCCGCCTTCCTCGACGACCAAACCAAGGTGCTGCGCGCCAGCCTCGAGACGGCACAAGGGCGGCTCTCGAAGTTCCAACAAGAAAAAGGCATCGTCGTTTCCGACGAGCGCTATGACCAGGAAAACGCGCGCTACCAGGCGCTGACCACTCAGCTCAGCTCAGCCCAGGCCGAGCGGGTCGATGCGCAAACACGTGCCGCCAATTCGGGCGCGCCGACCTCGCCCGACATTCTGCTGAGCGGCGCGGTGCAGGGGCTGAAATCACAACTCGCAACGGCCGAGACGCGTCTGAACGAACTCAGCACGGTCGTCGGCAAGAACCACCCCTCGCGCATTTCGGCCGAGGCGCAGATCGCCGAATTGCGTGGCCAGATCGCAGCCGAATCGCG
>JANLUW010000051.1:0-3918 GCA_031363645.1 Rhizobacter sp.
CAGGGTCGGCCAGCCGGCGGCATCCACGTGCTGCGCAATGTAGTCGTCGTCGAGCCAATCGCGCACGATGAGTTCGAGCGCTGGTGGCGAGGCGCTCGCCGCGACCTACGGCGGCAAGGTCGGCATGCACCTCGAATTCTATGCCGAGAGCCGGTTGATTTTGATTTGGGGCAGTAACTCGATCGCATCGAACCTGCACTTCTGGACTTTCGCTCAGGCCGCGAAGCGCGCCGGCGCAAAGCTCGTTTGCATCGACCCGCGCAGGACCGAGACCGCCGACAAGTGCCATCAGCACATCGCGCTGCTGCCCGGCACCGATGGCGCGCTCGCGCTCGGGCTGATGCACGAACTCATCGTGCGCGATTGGCTCGACGACGACTACATTGCGCAGCACGTGGATGCCGCCGGCTGGCCGACCCTGCGCGAGCGCGCGCTGCAGTGGCCACCCGAGCGCGCGGCCGAGGTCTGCGGCATCACGGCCGACGAAGTGCGTGGTTTGGCACGCGACTACGGCACGACCAAGCCCGCGGCGATCCGCCTCAACTACGGCATGCAGCGTGTGCGCGGAGGCGGCAACGCCACGCGGCTGATCGCGCTGCTGCCGTGCCTCACTGGCGCCTGGCGGCACCGTGCCGGCGGGCTGCTGTTGTCGAGCTCGGGCTGGTTCAAACGCGTGCGAAACGACGCTGCGTTGCAGCGCCCCGATCTGCTCGCAGGCAAGGCGCCGCGCACCATCAACATGAGCACGATCGGCGACGACCTGCTGCGCGAAGCGGATGCAGCGATGCCCGACGGCAGCGCATTCGGCCCGAAGATCGAGGCGCTGATCGTCTACAACAGCAACCCTGTGGCGATCGCACCCGAATCGCCGAAGGTGGTGCGCGGCTTCGCGCGCGACGGTCTGTTCACGGTCGTGCTCGAACACTTCATGACCGACACCGCCGACCACGCCGATTACGTGCTGCCCGCTACCACGCAGCTCGAGCACCTCGACGTGCACACCAGCTACGGCCACACCTGGGTGCTGATCAACGAGGCCGCGATCGCGCCCGTCGGCGAGGCCAAGCCGAACACGCAGATCTTTCGCGAGCTGGCCGCGCGCATGGGTTTTACCGAGCCGTGCTTCGAAGACGACGACGAAACGCTGGTGCGCACCGCGTTCAACGCGCAAGTCGATTTCGACGCACTGCGCGCGACCGGCTGGCTCAAATTGCCGATCGCCGATGCGCCGTTCGCCGACGGCAACTTCATGACCGCCGATGGCCGCTGCATCATCGATTCGCCCGCGCACGGTGTGCCCGATCACGTGCCCAATTACGAATCGACCGCGAGCGCGCCGGCGCTCGCGCAACGCTTTCCGCTCGCGATGATCTCGCCGCCGGCGCGCAATTTTCTCAACTCCAGCTTCGTCAACGTCAAGAGCCTGCGCGACATCGAAGGCGAGCCGATCGTCGAAGTTCACGCGGCCGACGCACGCGGCCGTGGCATCGCCGACGGTGCGATGGTTCGTGTGTTCAACGACCGCGGCAGCTACCTGTGCAGAGCGCGCATCAGTCCGCGTGCGCGGCCGGGCGTCGTCAATGGCCTCGGCGTTTGGTGGCGCAAGCTCGGCGCCGCCGGCAGCAACGTCAACGAGGTGACGCACCAGCGGCTCACAGACATCGGCCGCGCGCCGAGCTTCTACGATTGCCTGGTCGAGGTTTGCCCCGCCGACATCGCCGTGTCGTGAAGCGTGGGTGGCTGGTTTTGAGCATGGCGAGTCTGGGCGCAGTCGGTATCGCGTTGCTGGCAACGGGCACCGTTTGCTTGACCTCGGGCTGCAGCACGGTGGGCTACTACGCGCATTCGGTCATTGGTCATCTGGCGATCGTGCGGGCCGCGAAACCGGTGCCCGAATGGCTGCCGATTCGCGCACCGACGCCGGTTTGCGCGCGCGGCTCGAACTGAGCCAGCGCATCCGAGATTTCGCGGTCAGCGAGTTGCGCGAACCCGACAACGCGAGCTACCGCCGCTACGCCGATTTGAAGCGCGCGGCCGCCGTCTGGAACGTGGTCGCTGCGCCCGAGCTGAGCCTGAAGCTGCAGACCTGGTGCTTCCCTGTTGTCGGGTGTGTCGGCTACCGCGGCTACTTCGCGCAAGCCGACGCTAACGCGTTCGCCGACGGGTTGAAGCCGCTCGGGCTGGAGGTCAGCGTCTACGGTGTACCGGCGTATTCGACGCTCGGGCTCTTGCCTTTCGCTGCGTTTGCCGACCCGTTGCTGAACACGTTCATCGACTACCCCGAGGGCGAGCTCGCGCGGTTGATCTTCCACGAACTCGCGCACCAGATTGCGTTCGCGAAGGGCGACACGGTGTTCAACGAATCGTTCGCGACAGCAGTCGAACGACTTGGCGCCGAGCGTTGGCTGGCCGAGCGCGCAAGCCCGCAAGCACGCGACGAATACACGCGCGGCCAAGCGCGGCGGAGCGATTTCCGCGCGCTCACCGCGCGCTACCGCGACCGCTTCGACGCGCTCTACGACAGTTTGGCCACCGACACCGAAAAGCGCGCCGGCAAGGTCGCACTGATGGCCCAGCTGCGTGCCGAACACGAGGTGATGAAACGCGAGCGCTGGGGCGGGTATTCCGGGTACGACGGCTGGTTCGCGCGGGCCAACAATGCGTCGTTTGGCGTGCTCGCGGCGTACACCGACTTGGTGCCCAATTTCGAGCGCCTGTTCGAGCGCGAAGGGCGCGACTTCACGCGCTTCTACAACGAGGTCGAACGGCTCGCGGCGTTGCCGATGGTCGAGCGACGCAACGCACTGCCTTGAGGAAAAACAAGATGGCCGACATCCACATCCACCGCGACCACGCGCTCGGTCTCACGAAGGCGCGCAAGGTCGCGCTGCAATGGGTTAAGGACGCGGAGGGAAAATTCGGTTTGGAGTGCACCCTTCTCGAAGGCGACACCAGCGACACGGTGGCGTTCACACGGGCGGGCGTGAAGGGCGAACTGATCGTCGCCGCCGACCACTTTCAGCTCGAAGCGAAACTTGGCTTTTTGCTCGGTGCGTTCAGCAAGACGATCGAGTCCGAGATCGAGAAAAACCTCGATGCGTTGCTCGCCCAGAACAAACCAGCCGCCAGGAAGGCGGCTTCGAAAACGACGAAAAAGTAGGCTTTACTTGAGCGACTCGATCAGGTCGATGTAAGCCTGCATCGCCTCGTCGCTCGATTGGCCTTTGGCCTCGTTCCATGCGTCCCACTTGGCGCGGCCGACCATGTCGGAAAAGCCCGGCCGCTTGCTGTCGACATCACCGGCGCTGGCCTGCTTGTAGAGCGCGTAGACCTTGAGCAGCGTCATGTTGTCGGGCTTCTCGGGCAGGGCCTTGGAGTCCTTCTGGGCTTGCTCGAATTCGGCTTTCAAATCGGCCATGGCGCGTGTCTCCTGTGGGTGAAAATGTGCATTGACGACAAAGATGTTACCCAGCATCTTGGGGCGCTGACATAACAAGACCTCAAGGAGAAACCCCGATGCAACAGCCCCGGCAAGCGCACGTTGCGCAAAGAATGTCGCGCGTGGACACCGCCTGGCTGCGCATGGACAACGACGTCAATCTGATGATGATCGTCGGCGTGTGGTTGCTGCAGCCCGGCATCACGCACGCGGCCCTGTGCAAGCGCGTCGAAGACAAGTTGCTGAAGTACGAGCGCTTTCGCCAGAAGGTCGTGCCCGATGCGATGGGCGCGATGTGGGTCACCGATGAAGCGTTCGATGTACAGCGCCATGTGCTGCACCAGAAGCTGCACCGCGAGCCCGGCCAAAGCGAGCGTGAGGCGCTGCAGGCGCTCGTCGGCGAACTCGCGAACACGCCGCTCGACCCCGACCACCCGCTGTGGCAGTTTCACCTGATCGACGGTTACGAAGGCGGCAGC
>JANLUW010000088.1:0-3302 GCA_031363645.1 Rhizobacter sp.
GTGCCTGTCGACGGCGTCGTCATCGAAGGCAGCAGCGCGGTCGATGAATCGATGCTGACCGGCGAGCCGGTGCCGGTGACCAAGCGCGTCGGCGACCCGCTGATCGGCGCGACGCTCAACACCAACGGCGCGCTCGTGATGCGCTCGGAAAAAGTCGGCTCGCAGACGGTGCTCGCGAGCATCGTGCAGATGGTGCTTCAGGCTCAGCGATCCAAGGCGCCGATGCAGCGCATGGCCGATCAAGTAGCGGGCTACTTCGTCGTGAGCGTCGTCAGCATCGCGCTGCTGACCTTCGTGGTGTGGGGGCTGTTCGGCCCCGAGCCCAGTTGGGTGTTCGGGCTGATCAACGCGGTGGCGGTCCTCATCATCGCGTGCCCGTGTGCCCTCGGCCTGGCCACGCCGATGTCGATCATGGTCGCCACGGGCAAGGCCGCCACGCAGGGCGTGTTGTTTCGCGATGCCGCGGCGATCGAGAACTTTCGCAAGGTCGACACGCTGATCGTCGACAAGACCGGCACGCTCACCGAAGGCAAGCCCCGCTTCGATCGCGCGGTGGCGGCGAGCGGCTTCACCGAAGACGAGGTGCTGCGCCTCGCGGCGAGCCTCGACCAGGGCAGCGAGCACCCGTTGGCCGATGCCATCGTGCGGGCAGCTCGCGAGCGCGGGCTGTCGCTCGACAAGGCCGAGGGCTTCGAGTCGAGCACGGGCATCGGTGTGCAAGGCAGCGTGGCCGGCAAGAAACTGGCACTCGGCAACACGGCATTGATGACGCAACTCGGCGTGCCGGTCGAAGTGCTGAAGGCACAGGCCGAGGCGCTGCGTGCCGAAGGCGCGAGCGTGATGCTGCTGGCGGTCGATGGCCGGGCGGCCGGGTTGCTGGCTGTGTCCGACCCGATCAAGGCCAGCACGTTGGAGGCGCTCGCCACGTTGAAGGCCGCCGGCATGCGCGTGATCATGGCCACTGGTGACGGTCTGACGACCGCCAAGGCCGTGGCCACCAAGTTGGGCATCGATGAAGTTCACGGCGAGGTCAAACCGGCCGACAAGCTGGCACTGGTGGACAAGCTGCAACGCGAAGGCCGCATCGTGGCGATGGCCGGTGACGGCATCAACGATGCACCAGCGCTGGCAAAGGCCGACGTGGGCGTCGCGATGGGCACCGGCACCGATGTGGCGATGAACAGTGCCCAGGTCACGCTGGTCAAGGGCGACCTGCGCGGCATCGCCCAGGCGCGCGCGATCTCCGACGAGACGATCGCCAACATGAAGCAGAACCTCGGCTTCGCGTTCGTCTACAACGCGCTCGGCGTGCCGCTGGCAGCAGGTGTGCTGTTTCCGTTCACCGGCTGGTTGCTCTCGCCGATGATCGCGGCGCTCGCGATGAGCTTGAGTTCGGTCTCGGTGATCTCGAACGCGCTGCGCTTGCGAGGCTCGATGCCCGCAGGCAGCGGTGCCATGAATGCGCCGTCGGCAACGCCACTCGCGGGAGGCGGTGAGGGCCACCATCATTGACATGTGTCTGCCTCGCCATTTGCGGCGGCAACCGCATCACCCTCGAAAGTACCTCGCAGTGTCAACGGAACGTTCAAGCAAATCGTCGCATCGACGCTTGCCTTTGCCTGTCGTGATGTTCACGGCCGTCAGTCTGCTGAACGAAATTTCTTCGCAGATGGTCGCATCACTCATCCCGATCTTGATCGCAGGCGTCTTGGCGGCTGGGCCGATCGCCATCGGTGCGATCGAAGGTGTTGCCTCGGGCCTGGCTGCCATACCGGCGGGCCTGCTGTTCGGGCTGGTTTGGAAGCTCGCTGGACCTGCGGCCGCGTTTTGGATCACCGCGTCGATCGCGCTGGGCAGCGCCGCGTGGCTCAAGCGGTCGGTGCCTGCGGGCACTGCGACCGGCGGGCGACCCGCTCGATGATTTGTGCTTCAACGCGTGCCGCAGCCCTGCTGAAAGTCGACGAAGAACTTGACCTTGAACAGCGCGGCGCTCGCGATGAGCCTGAGCTCGGTCTCTGTGATTTCGAACGCTCTGCGCCTCAGATCGCGCGCTGATTGACGCGCTTCGACAACTCGTCGGCGCTTTCCCTGCGCTCGCTGTAGCGGTCCACCAGGTAGGGCGCGACATCACGCGTCAGCAGCGTGAACTTCATCAGCTCTTCCATCAGGTCGACCACGCGCTCGTAGTACGCCGAGGGCTTCATGCGGCCGGCCTCGTCGAACTCGAGGTACGCCTTGGCGACCGAGGACTGGTTCGGGACCGTGATCATGCGCATCCAGCGGCCCAGCACACGCAACTGGTTCACCGCATTGAACGACTGCGAGCCGCCCGACACTTCCATCACCGCCAGCGTCTTGCCCTGCGTGGGCCGGACCGCGCCGATGTTCAGCGGAATCCAGTCGATCTGCGCCTTCATGATGCCGGTCATCGCGCCGTGGCGCTCGGGCGAGGTCCAGACCATGCCTTCGGCCCAGGCCGCGGCTTCGCGCAGTTCCCGCACCTTGGGATGGGACTCGGGCTCCGAGTCGGGCAGTGGCAGGCCCGCGGGATCGAACACCCGGACCTCGCCGCCCATCGCCATCAGCAACCGCGCTGCTTCGAGCGTCAGCAGCTTGCTGTACGAGCGCTCGCGCAGCGAGCCGTAGAGCAGCAAGAAGCGCGGCGCATGCGTCGAGGCACTAACGCCGGCCATTCGTGCGCCGGTCGGCTTGTCGAACAGCGCCGTGTCGACGTTGGGAAGGCTCAGGTCACGAAGCGGCGTGCCGCGATCGGGGTTGTGGTGCACCGTGATGGTGGTGTCGGTCATGGGCGTTTTCCTGTTGATGCTCCCGCTTCATACCAGCCCTTGCTGCCGTTCACGACCTTCACCACCAGCAGCATCACCGGCACTTCGATCAGCACGCCGACCACGGTGGCGAGCGCCGCACCCGACTCGAAGCCGAACAGGCTGATCGCTGCGGCCACGGCCAGCTCGAAGAAGTTGCTGGCGCCGATCAACGCCGAGGGGCAGGCAACCGCGTGCGACTCGCCGAGGCGCCGGTTCAACCAATACGCGAGGCCGGAGACGAACAACACCTGGATCAGGATCGGCACGGCCAGCATCGCGATCACCAGCGGCTGGCCGAGGATGGCCTTGCCCTGAAACGCGAACAGCAGCACAAGCGTTGCAAGGAGCGCGGTGATCGACCAAGGCCCGATCTTCGCGAGCGCGGCGTCGAACGCCGCCTGCCCGCGGCCGAGCAGCACCTTGCGCCACAGCTGCGCGATCACGACCGGGATCACGATGTACAGCACCACCGAC
>JANLUW010000103.1:0-4596 GCA_031363645.1 Rhizobacter sp.
CAGAACGGGGTGTCGGTGAGGCGCTAGGCGGGTGGTTGTCGATCGTTTCGGATTTCTCGCTGACGTTTATTGTAGCGGTTAACCTGTTCGGCGTAGTGGTGCTCGATGCCGGCGAGGATGGCGTGGAGCAAATCAAGCAACTGAGCGGCGGCCTTGTAGCCGCACCGTCGCTGAACGCGCCGTCGCATGAAGCCTTCTCGCCGGTCTGCCGGGTACAGCAGACTTCCCCCGCTGCGCTGCGATGCTCAGCGCCGCCCATGCGCCTGTGCACCCATCCGCCCCGGCCTTGAACCCACCCGCGGTTCTTTCGTCGAGAAGAGACAGTGCTCCCACGCATGGTCGCGGGCGGGTGGGCGCGGGCGGGCATGGGAAGCGTCGAGGAGCGGAGGGCTGGTGGCCGCGCGCGCAGCGCGCATCAACGACTGACTCGCCGCGGCTGTTAAAGCGCAGTGAGCGAAGCGAACGCAGCGAGTTCTGCGGCGGGCCGCCAGACCGAGCACCGCAAGGCAGTCGTCGACGGGCCACGAAGGGGCCCCTTCGTGGCCCTGCGGCGACCGCTTCCGCTGACCGCCTACAGGCACCCGCCCGCGGCCATGCGCGCTCCGTACGACGATCATCGACATTGCGCACCATCACGCCGCCTGCACCGCCGTGATCGCCCGCAAGATCGCCTCGCTCGTCGCCGGTGCCATCAACGGCGGGTCGACACGGTGGTCACCGCAGGCCGAGATCGCATCGCGGATCGCGAAGAACACCGAGAACGGCAGCAGCAGCGGCGGTTCGCCGACCGCCTTGCTGCGGTGGATGCTGTCTTCCGCGTTCTGGCTGTCGTAGAGCTTCACGTTGAACACCGGCGGGCAGTCGTTCGCGGTCGGGATCTTGTAAGTGCTCGGCGCGTGCGTGGTGAGCTTGCCCGCGTTTTTCGAACCATCGTTCGGGTGCCACACCAGTTCTTCGGTCGTCAGCCAGCCCATGCCTTGAATGAACGCGCCTTCGATCTGGCCGATGTCGACAGCGGGGTTCAGCGACTTGCCGGCGTCGTGCAGGATGTCGGCGCGCAGCAGTTTCCATTCGCCAGTGAGTGAATCGACGACCGCTTCGCTGACGGCCGCGCCGTAGGCGAAATAGTAGAACGGCCGGCCGAACATTTTCTCCTTGTCCCAGCTCAGGCCGGGCGTGGCGTAGAAGCCGTCGGACCAGAGCTGCACGCGGTCGAGGTAGCCCTGCGCGACGACGGCCGAGAACGGCAGCGACTTGCCGTTGACCAGCACTTTGTCGTTCGCGAAGCGCACGTCTTTTGCCTCGCCACCATGGTGCGCGGCCATGCAGGCGGCGAGGCGTTCCTTGATCTGCCGCGCGGCGTCTTGCGCGGCCTTGCCATTGAGGTCGGCGCCGGTCGAAGCGGCGGTGGCGGAGGTGTTGGCGACCTTGTGCGTATCGGTCGCGGTCACGCGCACGCTCTCGAAGCTCACGCCCAATTCGTGCGCCACCACTTGCGCCACCTTCGTGTTCAGCCCCTGGCCCATCTCGGTGCCGCCGTGGTTCACGAGGATCGAGCCATCGTTGTACACATGCACCAGCGCGCCGGCCTGGTTGAAGTGCTTGACGTTGAACGAGATGCCGAACTTCAATGGCGCCAGCGCGATGCCGCGCTTGAGCACCGGGCTGGTCGCGTTGAACTGCGCGATGGCTTGGCGGCGCGCGCGGTAATCGCTGCTGGCCTCCAACTCGGCGACGAGCGCGTGGATGATGTTGTCGGTGACGCTCTGGCCATACGGGGTGACGTTGTGCTGCGTCTGTCCGTAGAAGTTTGCACAGCGCACGTCGAGCGGATCCTTGCCCAGCGTGCGCGCGATCGTGTCGAGAATGTTCTCGATCGCGATCGCTCCTTGCGGCCCGCCGAAGCCGCGGAACGCGGTGTTGCTCTGCGTGTTCGTCTTTCCCGAGTAGCCGTGCACCGCCACGTCGGGCAGCCAGTAGGCGTTGTCGAAATGGCAAAGTGCGCGCGTCATTACCGGGCCCGAGAGATCGGCCGAGTGGCCGGCTCGGGAGACCATCGTCACCTCGGCGCCGAGCACGTGGCCGGCGTCGTCGAAGCCGACCTCGTATTCGTACCAAAAGCAGTGGCGCCGGCCGGTGATCATGAAGTCGTCGTCGCGGTCGAGGCGCAGCTTGACCGGGCGCTTGAGCTTGGCGGCTGCGACCGCCGCCACACACGCGAAGATCGCCGACTGCGACTCCTTGCCGCCGAAACCGCCGCCCATGCGCCGGCATTCGACTTGTACGTCGTGCGCATGCAGTTTCAGCGCGTGCGCGACGAGGTGCTGCATCTCGCTCGGATGCTGCGTCGAGCAGTGCACGTGCATGCCGCCGCCTTCTTTCGGCGTTGCGTAGCTGATCTGGCCTTCGAGGTAGAACTGTTCTTGACCGCCGACTTCGAACGTGCTTTTCAATCGGCGCGGCGCCTTCGCGATTGCGGCGTGCGCGCCGCCTTCGTTCGTGCTGCGCACGAGGTGCATCGGCGGCACGACGTACTGACCTGCGGCGTGGGCTTGTTGTGACGTGATGACAGGTGGCGCGGCATCGATCGTCAGCACGTCTTTCGCTCTGGCGGCGGCACGGCGGGCGATGTCGCGGGTCTCGGCGATCACGGCGAACACGGGCTGGCCGAGGTAGCGAATGTTCCCCCCCGACGAGCCATCGTCGTGCTCGCGGAAATGACAAAGAATCGGATCGTCGTGCACGATCGAACCGCAATCGTTCGGCCCCGGAATGTCAGCGGCCGACAGCACCGCGACAACGCCGGGTAGCGCGCGGATTGTGTCGAGCGCCATCGCAGTCAGCCGGCCGTTCGCGACCGGCGAGAGGCCGAGCGCGCAATGCAGCGTGCCGGCGAGTTCCGGGATGTCGTCGATGTAGGTCGCCTCACCCGAAACATGCAAGTGCGCCGACTCGTGCGGGCGGCTGATGCCGACGCGGGCACCAGCCGCCTCGGCAGTGGCCTCGGCAGCTTCGTCGATGCGCGCGGCGGCGTTCTTCAGGTAGTCGGCGAAGGGCTCGGCAGGTTGAAAGATCAGGGCGTCGATCGGTTTGTTCATCGTTGTGTTCCTCATGCCGCGGCGGCTGCGCTGGTCTCGTGCGGCATCATGCTGAATACGCTCGTCGCGCTGGTTGCGAGTGGGTTGTCGACGCGTGTTTCGAGCCACAGGCGCTGCAGCAAGTTCTGCGCGACCTGCAGGCGATAGGCCGCGCTCGCGCGCATGTCGGATAGCGGCTCGAAGTCTTTCGCGAGTGCGGCCTTTGCCGAGTCGACGGTCGCTTGCGTCCAGAGCTGACCGAGGGTCGCGGTCTCGGCCAGCGCAGCGCGCTTCACGGTCGCAGCCATGCCGCCGTAGGCGAGGCGCACGGTCTTGACGATGCCGGCATCGAGTTCGATCGAGAAGCCCGCGCACAGCGCCGAGATGTCGCAATCGAAACGCTTGCTGATCTTGTACGCGCGCACCTGGCGTGAAGTGACTGCGAGCGGCACCGCAAGAGGCACCGCAAGAGCCTGTACGAACTCGCCGGGTTCCAATCGGTTCGCCATGTAGCCGACGTAGAAATCGGCCAGCGGTATGCGCCGCACGCGGGCGCCCTTGCGCAATTCGATTTGCGCGTCGAGCGCCATCAGCACCGGCGCGCAGTCACCGATCGGCGAGCCGTTCGCTACATTGCCGCCCATCGTGCCGGCGTTGCGGATCGGCGGCGAGGCGAAGCGCAGCCACACGTCGGTGAGAGGGGGCCAGCGCTTCGCGAGCGCGGCCCACGCGACTTCGAGCGAGGCACCGGCGCCGATGTGCAGTTCGTCGCCTTGCTCGACGATGCGCTTCATCTCGGCGACCTCACCGACGAAGAGAATGTCGCCGAGCGCGCGGAACTGCTTGTTGACCCACAGGCCGACGTCGGTCGAACCGGCGAGCAGTTGCGCCGTCGGCATCGCCTCGCGCAGCGCGGCGAGTTCGGCCAGCGAGGTGGGTGCGTAAAAGGTGTCGGCCGATCGGCCCGAGTAGGTGAACGGCGTGTCGCTCGCGAATCCTTTCAGCGCCGCGATCACCGGCGCCGTGTCGAGCGCGACGGCAGGCAGGTCGAACATGCGCTGGCCCGCATCGAGAATCGGCCGGTAACCGGTGCAGCGGCACAGGTTGCCCGAAAGTTCGTCGGCGAGTTGTTGGCGCGTGGGTTGGGTCGAAGACGCGCGGTGGTGCTCATACGTCGACCACAGCGACAACACGAAACCCGGCGTGCAGAAGCCGCACTGTGAGCCGTGGCACGCGACCATGGCTTCTTGCACAGGGTGCAGTTGCGCGTCGGGCGTCATCGCCTTCAGGTCTTCGACCGTGAACAGCGCCTTGCCGTCGAGCGTTGGCAGGAACTGAATGCAGGCGTTGACGGTTTTCAGGCTCAGCCCGCGCACGGCCGATGGGTCGCCTACCGCAGCCGCCTCGCCGATCACGACCGTGCAAGCGCCGCAATCGCCCTCGTTGCAGCCTTCTTTCGTGCCGGTGCAGCGCGCGTCTTCGCGCAGCCATTCGAGCACGGTGCGCGTGGGCGCCGCGT
>JANLUW010000145.1:0-4204 GCA_031363645.1 Rhizobacter sp.
TGAAGTGGCCCGGGTAGAGCGGGGCGCTGCCGTCGGCCCAATCCCAGCGCCAGCCGCCAGGCATCAGGTGGCGGCCCGTGCCGGGCAGGCCGAACCACTCTTCGCAGAGGCAGGCGAGCACGTCGTCGCCGACTTCTTTCACGTCAAAGGTCAGCTCCCAGGTCGGGCGCGTGCCGGCCCGGGCCTGCGCCATCGTGACGGCCGTCATCTGGTCGAGCCGCTGGTGCGTGAACTTGCGCGCGTCGTCGAATGCCTGGTCGAGCGGCACCGCCTGGATCGCGACGTTGGTGCGTCGCGATTGTTCGTCGTAGGGGCACGCGCCCGAGGCCGCGCGGTCGAGGCCGAGAAAGATCGACCCGAACGATCTTTCCATTCGCTCGCGGTAGCCGCTGACCGTGTAGCGCTGGTCGCGGTCGCCGAAGACCTCCATCACGCGCTCGCGGTCGGCCACGAGCACGCCGAACGAGGTGCGCAGCACGCCGCCGCGGTGCGCGCGAATCGCGGCCCAGATCGCGGCGCTGCGGAACAGCCGGCGTTCTTCCGGGTCTTCGAGTGCGGCCTTCCAGAGCGTGGCGGCGGCGTCGCCGAGGCGCCGGTCGGCCGCTTCGAGTTGTTCGAGCAACGCCAGCCCCTCGCTGACCGACCAGGCAGGCGCGGGCCGCACGGTGGCTGCAGCGATCGCCTGCAAAGTGTTCAGTGCAGTCTTCGAGGGCGCGAACAGGTACGCGCCCCATTCGAGCCGCACCAGCGGCGTGGGGTCGGCGGCGGTGTTGAGCTCGATGCGTTGCACGCCGCGGCGGTCGACGTAGCGAAACGTGCGCGCGCGCCCGGCAAGCGGCACGCCGAGGAAGGGATCGCTTTGGGTCGAGTGGGTGCCGGCCGTGTCGCCGCTGGCCGCGTTGCCGCCGCTGATCCAGCGCTGGATGGTTTCGAACTGCTCGCCGATGCTGGCGTTGAACGCCATGAAGACAATGCCGCGTTCTTCGAGGTTGATCGGCGCCGAAGCGTCGCTCGCGTCGTAGCGCGGCCCGTACGACATGCCGCGCCGCACGATGCGCGGCAGGCGCCCGCCGGCTGGCTCGTGCGTCAGCGGATGGGCGCGCGGGTTGGCGCGGCGGGCGTGGGCGTGGAACGGGCACCGGGCGCCGGTCGGGTCGGCCGCGTAGTCGAAGTCGTTCGAACGCGCGGGCGCCTTGGGCGCCGCGAGCGGCGACGTGCCGTCGGGCGTGCGGCCCATCAGGCGCGTCAGCACGTCATCGCGCGTCTTCGTGCCGTCAGCGGTCGCGTGGTCAAGCACGTGTTCGAACGCGGCCACGTCCTGGCGCAGCTTGCGCACGACGAGAAAGCTGCCGTTGTGTTGCAGGTCGCCGCAGGCCACCGCTGATTCGTCGGCGCCGTTCGCGTGGCCGAGCAGCAGATCGCCGAGCGGCACCACGTTCGGGTAGACCGTGCCGGCGGCTGCGCGGTCGAGCACGGGCTGGCCGATGCCGTCGACGAAGCCGAAGTGTTCCCAGGCGACATGCGGCGCCTTGAAGTGGCGCCGCATCGACTGCACCGACAACAACTCGGCGCCCGAGTCGGCCGGGCCAAGCACGGCGAGCGCGGACGCGTTCAGCGGGTGCGTGGCACTGCCGATGTCGTCGAACTCGACGCTCGCGCTGGCCACGCGCAACTGCACGACGACGTGCACCGATGACAGCTCGACCTCGGCGCCCGCGCCCGTGCCCGCCCACCGCGTCAGCACGCGTGCGCCGCCACGCGCGGCCGGCTCCGCGCGCCAGTCGCGCTGCGGCAGGTGCCAGCGCCGCGGGTGGTTGATGCGCAGGTCACCGAGCACGCTGGCGCGCGCCGCCATGCCCTCGCGAAACTCGGCCGGAAAGCGCGCCAGCTCGGCCTCGGGCACGCCGATCGCGCGCAGGCCCTCGGGCGTGAACGCGAGGTTGACGAACACGGGGCCGGGGGCGACCGGGCTGTTGTCGAGCGTCAGCAAGGCACCGATGCGGGTCAGGAAATCGGCCCACGCCGCGGCACCGTCGAGCGCGATCAGCAGCAGCGCGCCGTGGCTGGTGTCGATGTATTCGTTGACGATGCCGCCCTGCACGTCGCCCCCCGCGATCGGCCAGCCGGCGGGCGCCGGCGGCGTGTGCACCGTGCTACGCGCCGCCTCGAACCACGCGAGCTGTTTGGCGAAGCGCAGGCGGGGCGGTGAACCTTCCGGCATGAAGCGCAGCGGGTTCAGCGCGTCGAGCTTGTGGAATTCGAGCAGCAGGTCGGGCGCGGCGCGCTGCAGGTAGCCGCCGTCGTCGGTGCCGGGCAGGTAGAGATCGGTCAGGCGGTAGACGACGGCCAGCGCCTGCAGGCCCTGCGTCAGCGTCTCGGCGATGTTGGCGTTCATCGGCATCGGGATCGGCGGTGCAGCCGTGCCGAGCCCGGTCGCCTGCTGCCAGGCCTGCAGCTCCGGGCTGGTAACGGTGTAGATGGCAGCAGCCGAATCCGAGCCGGGCGGCGGAAGCTCGCGGTGGAGTGCCTCCTCGCCGCGCAGGTAGGTGGTGTCTGGCACGGTCAGGCCGGGCGTGCTGTAGAAAAACTCGGTCTCGACCTGGACCCGCTTCGCCCACGCGGCCCATTCGTCGTAGCTGTGATCCCAACTGCCGACATAGCCTTCGGTGTTGCAGAAGATCACGTCGAGCAGCGTGCCGACCTTTTGCCACAGCACCCGGATGTACGTTTCCCAGGCACCGTCGAACGTGGCGGCCAGCATCACGATGTTCTCGGGCTCGCGGATCACGACGCGCACCGAGTGGATCGCGTTGACGCGTTGCACGCTGTCGGAGAAAGCCCGCGTCAACGCGTACTCGACGGAGGTGGTGCGCGCGCCGCTGAGCGTGCGCAGCAGCGTCTTCAGGCGCGTCTTGTAAGTTACTGATTCGAGCGACGGCACGAAGCCCTGCCGGATCGGCGCGAACAGCGTGAGGTCGCTGACGCCGCCGAGGGTCTTGGTCTTCACGACGAGGTCTTGTTGCATGGTGGCTTGGCCCTGCTGGAGTCGCGACGGTAAGCAGATGCATCCCGGCGCGCATCCTTTTTGTTGGGGAGCGGCACACGTTGGTGAAATATCCCGGGGATGCAGGAAACCCCCAGTCGTCCAGCGCAACAGAGTACCAGTACTAGCCAGAGTGATACCGAATCGAACAACTCCATACGTCTATCTTCCGGTGTCGGCTACTGACCGCGCCGCACGTCTTTATCGAACAACAGGAGACAAGACCCATGAAACTCAAAACCGCCTTCGCCTTCGGACTCAGTGTGATCGCCGCCGCCTCCGCGCACGCGGTCGACCTCGTCATCGCGACCGTCAACAACGGCCACATGATCGAAATGCAGAAGCACACGAAGGAATTCGAGGCTGCGAACCCCGGCATCACGCTCAAGTGGGTCACGCTCGAAGAAGGCGTGCTGCGCCAGCGCGTGACGACCGACATCGCGACCAAAGGCGGCCAGTTCGACGTGATGACCATCGGCCTGTACGAAGCGCCGATCTGGAGCAAGAAAGGTTGGCTCACCGAGATCAAGACCGACGCCGCATATGACGTCGACGACATCCTCCCGGCGATCCGCAGCGGCCTCTCGCAAGGCGGCAAGCTCTACGCCGCGCCGTTCTACGGCGAAAGCTCGATGACGATGTACCGCGAAGATTTGGTCAAGGCCAAGGGCCTGACGATGCCGCCGAACCCGACCTGGGCGCAGATGGCCGACATCGTCGGCAAGATCCACGACCCGGCAAAGGGCGTGTATGGCCTGTGCCTGCGCGGCAAGCCGGGCTGGGGCGACAACATGGCGTTCCTGACGACGATGGTCAATGCCTACGGCGGCCAGTGGTTCGACATGGCCTGGAAGCCGCAGATCGACACCAAGCCCTGGAAAGACGCGATCACCCAGTACGTCGACCTGATGAAGAAATACGGCCCGCCCGGCGCCTCGGCCAACAGCTTCAACGAGAACCTCGCGCTGTTCAACGAAGGCAAGTGCGGCGTGTGGATCGACGCGACGATCGCGGCCTCGTTCATCAGCGACCCGAAGCAGTCGAAGGTGGCCGACAAGGTGGCGTTCGTGGCGGCGCCGACGGCGGTGACGAACAAGGGCGCGAACTGGCTCTGGTCGTGGAACCTGGCGATCCCATCGTCTTCGAAGCAGCCCGAGGCAG
>JANLUW010000449.1:0-6614 GCA_031363645.1 Rhizobacter sp.
GCGAACCCGAACCCGTGGGAGGCGTGGCGCTTCAAGCTGATCGACGTGGTGCCACACGAACATGCGTTCGGTGAATCCACCCGCGTGCTGCGCGATGACGGCAAGCTGCAGCGCACGTTGCACCCGAACTTCAAGCTGGAACTTTTTCGCGACGAGGCCGAGGGCTATCACCTCAACCTGCGCACCGGCACGCCGGTCTGGTTCGTGATGTGGCGCATCGACGATGAAGACCCCTCGCGCGCCTGGCCCGAGACCGTGAGCGTCTCGTACACCGAAGCCGGCCGCTGGCTCGACGCGCAGGAGCGCATCGACAACGTGCCCCTGCCCGCCGACTTCACCGAATGGCTGCAGGCCTACACCGACGCGCACTACCTGCCCGAGCCGAAGAAGCGGCGACGACCGCAGTCGTTCCTCGAACCGGGGCAGCGGCAGTGAAGGCCGACGAAGCTGGCGACGGATTTCTGTCGCGCTGGGCGCGGCGCAAGGCGCAGGTGCACAGCGGCGTCGTCATCATGCCCGAGCCGCTGGCGGTTGCCGTCGACGCGCGGGCAGCCGACCTCGCGGCGCCGGCGCCCCAGGAGCCCGCGGTCGAATTGCCGCCCACGCTCGCCGATGTCGCAATGCTGACGCGCGAGTCCGATTACTCGCGCTTCGTCGGCGCGGGTGTCGATGAAGGCGTCAAGCAGGCCGCGATGAAGAAGCTTTTCGCCGATCCGCACTTCAACGTGATGGATGGCCTCGACACTTACATCGACGACTACGGCAAGCCCGACCCGATCCCGCTGGCAATGCTGCGGCGGATGAACCAGTCGAAAGTACTCCGACTCTTCGAGGACGATGAAGAAGAAGCCGAAGAAGCCAGGCAGATCGCAAGCACCGCAAACCACGCCACACCCGACCTCCCGATCGCACCCGATGACCACGCTGATCTGCGACTGCAACAAGACCATGACGCTGGACGGTCCGGCCCTGATCAAGGCGCTCGGGCCTGAGGCCGGCGCCGGCCTTCAAACAGTTCACACCCTGCTGTGTCGCCGCGAGGCCGGCGCGTTCCAGCGCGCAGCCAAGACGGGCGACGACCTGCTCATCGCGTGCACGCAGGAGAGCCGGCTGTTCCTCGAACTCAACGCGCAGACCGAGGGCGCGGCGGGCGTCGAGGAGCGGCCGATTCGCTTCGTCAACATCCGCGAGACGGGTGGCTGGTCGAAAGATGCGGCAAGCCGGCCCGGGTCGATGATGCCGAAGATTGCGGCGCTGATCGCACTCGCTCAGTTGCCCGAGGCCGATCCGGTGCCGACCGTCAGTTACCAATCGGCCGGCCGCGTGCTCGTGATCGGTGACGCCGATCGCGCGGCGCGCGCGACACAAATGTTCGCCGACAAGCTCGACGTGAGCGTATTGCTTCAAGGCAACGGCACCTTGCCGCAGCAGCGCACGCTGGCCGTGCACTCGGGCACCGTCACGAACATCGCCGGCTGGCTCGGTGCCTTCGAGGTCAGCTGGACACAAGGCAACCCGATCGACCTCGATCTCTGTACGCGCTGCAACGCCTGCATCGATGTCTGCCCCGAAGGCGCGATCGATTTCAGCTACCAGATCGACCTCGCGAAGTGCACGAACCACCGCGATTGCGTGCGTGTGTGCGAGGCCGCAGGTGCGATCGATTTCACGCGCGCGCCGCAAGCGATCAGCGAGCGTTTCGATCTCTTACTCGACCTGAACGATGCGCCGCTGATCACGCTGCACCAGCCGCCACAAGGCTACTTTCACGCGGCCGACGATGCAACGCTGATCGCGGCCGTGCTGCAATTGCGCGAGTGCATCGGCGAGTTCGAAAAGCCGAAGTTCTTCAACTACAGGCAAAAGATTTGCGCCCACAGCCGCAACGAGCAGATCGGCTGCACGGCCTGCATCGACGTGTGTTCGGCCAACGCGATCACGAGCGATGCGTCGCGCAAGGGCAAATCGGGTGGCGCGACCTTGGCGGGAATCATCGTCGAGCCGCACCTGTGCGTCGGCTGCGGCGCGTGCACAACCGTTTGCCCGAGCGGTGCGATCAGCTACGCAACGCCGCGGCCCGACACCCAAGGCAAACGCATCCGCACCCTGCTGTCAACTTACAGCCGTGCCGGCGGGCGAGATGCCGCACTGCTGATCCACAGCCAAGCGGCAGGCGCAACGTTGATCGACGCGCTCGGCCGCGCGGCGCGTACGGAGAAAGCAGTGCGCGGTGTGCCGGCGCGCGTGCTGCCGCTCGATGTGTGGCATACCGCCTCGACCGGCATCGATTTGTGGCTCTCGGCGATCGCGTTCGGCGCGTCGCAGGTTTGGGTGCTGATGACCGACGAGGAGGCGCCGGAGTACCGCGTGGCGGTCGCTGCGCAGATGCAGTTGGCGCAGGCGATCTTGAATGGCATGGGGCTGCGCGGCGACCACTTTCGCATCGTCGAGGCGCGCAATGCGCATGCGCTCGATGCGGCGCTGCAGGCTGCCCCGGCGCAGGCCGTCGAGCAGGCCGCCACCTTCGCCGTGCAAGCCGATAAGCGCGCGACGCTCGACCTCGCGATCGACCACCTGCTGCAGCACGCGAGTGCCGCGCCCGAGTCGATTGCGCTGCCCGCGGCCGCGAGCCCCCTCTCGGCTCGTCTATTCGGCAACCTGATCGTTGACGCTGACCGCTGCACGATGTGCCTGAGTTGCGTCAGCGCCTGCCCCGAGGCGGCGCTCGCTGACAACCCCGACAAGCCGCAACTGCGTTTCATCGAGAAGAACTGCGTGCAGTGCGGCCTGTGCGCCAGTACCTGCCCCGAAAACGCGATCACGCTGGAGCCGCGGCTGTGGCTGGCCGATGGCGGCAAGGCGCGCAAGCAGGCACGGGTGTTGAACGAAGTCGAGCCGTACCGTTGCATTCGCTGCAGCAAACCGTTCGGCACGCTGAAGGCGATCGAGCTGATGGTCGGCAAGCTCGGCGCGCACCCGATGTTCCAGGGCGCCGGCGCCGATCGCCTGCGGATGTGCGGTGATTGCCGCGTGATCGACATCCACACGCACCCGAACGAAGTGAGGATTACTGACCTATGAATGAAGTCAGGATCACCGATGTCTGACGTTCCAGGTCAGGCGCTCAGCTTCGTCAGCGCGCCCGACGATCGCGAAGAGATCGCGCGCGCCGAGGTCTACGGCCTGCTCGCGAGCTTGTTCATCGCGCCGCCCTCCGCTGACCTGTACGCGCAATTGCGCGTCGCCGTCACCGAAGCGCCGTCGGCCGGCGGGTTCTTGGAGACGAGCTGGTCGGAGGTGGTTAGCGCGACGCGCCGCTTGTCGCTTGACGCGATCCATGCCGAATACAGCGCACTGTTCGGCGGCGTCGGCAAGCCCGAGTTTTTTTTGTACGGCTCCTGGTTCATCGCCGGCACGCTGAACGAGAAGCCGCTGGTCGAGTTGCGCAGCGCCCTCGCTGTGCTCCGCCTCGAGCGCGCGCCCGGCGTGCTCGAAACCGAGGACCACATCGCCAGCCTCTGCGAAGTGATGCGTTACCTGATCGCCGGCGACGATCTCGGGGTCAGCGACCTCGCCAATCAACAGCGCTTTTTCGACGCGCAACTGCGGCCGTGGGTCGAGCGGCTGTGCGATGCGATCGGCGCGCATCCGAAGGCCGACTTCTACCGCGCGGTAACCGGCTTCGCGCGCGATTTTTTCGCGGTCGAGTCTCAGGGGTTCGACCTCCTCGATGCGTAGCCTGGAGCCTTGCGCGAAGCTGACGCCGCATCGGGCAACAGGGCTTACGGACTGACCCTGATGACGCTATGCAACAACTTGCATACATTCCAACTAGTTATCAGTCCATCCCCAGTTTGGCAACGCCGTGCCGGGGCGCCGATCTCACCCGGAGCACCTCGCCATGAGCGACTCGACCGCTGACCGTTCCACGCCCGCCACCCCGTTGAAGCGCCGTGGCCTGCTGATCGGCGCTGGCACCGCGGCTGCCGCCGTGCTGGCGGCGAAGGTCTTGCCCGGCGCGGCGCCGCCTGTGACCACCGCAGCGGTGACTGCAAGGAAGCTCGTCGACACCAGCGGCGGCTACCAGGTCACCGACCACGTGCTGCGCTACTACGCAACCGCTCGCGCTTGAGAACGACACCATGCTGATGACACGCAAATCGGGCAACCCCGGAACGGCATCGGGTTCGGCCCTCGTCAACAGCCTCGCTCGCGGCTTCGCTCGCGCGATCCCGACGATGGACCGCCGGGCGTTCCTGCGCCGCTCGGGCCTCGGCGTCGGGGCCGGACTCGCCGCTTCGCAGCTCACGCTGGTGCAGAGAACCGCCCACGCCGCCGATGCGCCGGCCGCCGGCGCCGGGCGCAAGGTCGAAGTCAAGCGCACGGTCTGCGGCCATTGTTCGGTCGGCTGCGCGGTCGATGCAGTGGTCGAGAACGGCGTTTGGGTTCGCCAGGAGCCGGTGTTCGATTCGCCGATCAACCTCGGCGCGCATTGCGCCAAAGGCGCCGCCTTGCGCGAGCACGGCCACGGCGAGTACCGGTTGCGCACGCCAATGAAGCTGGTGGGCGGCAAGTACGAGAAGATCAGCTGGGACCAGGCGCTGAACGAGATCAGCGCCAAGATGATCGAGCTGAAAAAGCAGAGCGGGCCCGATTCGGTCTTCATCGTCGGCTCGAGCAAACACAGCAACGAGCAGGCCTACCTGATGCGCAAGTGGGTGAGCCTCTGGGGCAGCAACAACTGCGACCACCAGGCGCGCATCTGCCACTCGACCACGGTCGCCGGTGTCGCCAACACCTGGGGCTACGGCGCGATGACGAATTCGTACAACGACATGCGCAACTCGAAGGCTGTCATGTACATCGGCTCGAACGCCGCCGAGGCGCACCCGGTCTCGATGCTGCACATGCTGCACGCCAAGGAAACCGGCTGCAAGGTGGTCGTCGTCGACCCGCGCTTCACGCGCACCGCGGCGAAGGCCGACGACTACGTGCGCATCCGCAGCGGCAGCGACATCCCGTTCGTCTTCGGCCTGCTGTACCACGTTTTCGCCAACGGCTGGGAAGACAAGAAGTACATCGCCGACCGCGTCTACGGTATGGACAAGGTCAAGGCCGAGGTCATGTCCAAGTGGACACCCGACAAGGTGCTTGAGGCCTGCGGCGTCGACGAGGCCACCTGCTACAAGACCGCAAAGACGCTCGCCGAAAACCGCCCGAGCACCGTCGTCTGGTGCATGGGCCAGACCCAGCACACGACCGGCAATGCGGTCGTTCGCGCCTCGTGCAAACAGCAGCTCGCGCTCGGCAATGTGGGCGTGAGCGGCGGCGGCACCAACATCTTTCGCGGGCACGACAACGTGCAGGGCGCGACTGACGTCGGCCCCAACCCCGATTCGCTGCCCGGCTACTACGGCCTGGCCGAAGGCGCCTGGAAGCACTTTGCGAAAATTTGGGACGTCGACCTCGAGTGGATCAGGAAACAGTACGCGCCCGGCATGCTGACCAAGCCCGGCATGACCGTCTCGCGCTGGATCGACGGCGTGCTCGAGAAGAACGAACTGATCGACCAGGACAGCAACCTGCGCGGCCTGTTTTTTTGGGGCCATGCGCCCAACTCGCAGACCCGTGGTCTCGAGATGAAGAAGGCGATGGACAAGCTCGACCTGCTGGTCGTGATCGATCCGTATCCGTCGGCGACCGCAGCAATGGCTGCGATGCCGAGTACAGCCGGCGATTTGAACCCGAACCGTGCGACCTACTTGCTGCCGGCCGCGAGCCAGTTCGAGACCAGCGGTTCGTGCACGGCCTCGAACCGGTCGCTGCAGTGGCGCGAGAAGGTGATCGAGCCGCTCTGGGATTCCCGCACTGACCACATGATCATGTACCAGCTTGCCGGCAAGCTCGGCTTTGACAAGGAGCTGGTCAAGAGCCACAAGCTGGTGGCGGGCAAGGGCGGCATGATGGAGCCCGAAGTCGAGTCGATCCTGCGCGAGATCAACCGCGGCATGTGGACCATCGGCTACACCGGCCAGAGCCCGGAACGGCTGAAAGCGCACATGCGCAACATGAACGTCTTCGACGTGAAGACGCTCAAGGCCAACGGCGGCATCGACAAGGAAACCGGCTACAAGCTCGATGGCGATTACTTCGGCCTGCCGTGGCCGTGCTACGGCACGCCCGAGCTCAAGCATCCCGGGTCCCCGAACCTGTACGACACCTCGAAGCACGTGATGGAAGGCGGCGGCAACTTCCGCGCGAACTTCGGCGTCGAGCGCGAAGGCGTCAGTCTGCTGGCCGAAGACGGTTCGTGTTCCAAGGGTTCCGAGATCACGACCGGCTACCCCGAGTTCGACCACATCCTTCTGAAAAAACTCGGCTGGTGGAACGACCTGACCGACGCCGAAAAGAACTCGGCCGAAGGCAAGAATTGGAAGACCGACCTCTCGGGCGGCATCCAGCGCGTGAGCATGAAGCACGGCTGCCACCCGTTCGGCAACGCGAAGGCGCGCGCGGTGGTCTGGAACTTCCCCGACCCGATCCCGCAGCACCGCGAGGCGCTGTACTCGACCCGCCCCGACCTGATCGCCAAGTACCCGACGCACGACGACAAG
>JANLUW010000450.1:0-1802 GCA_031363645.1 Rhizobacter sp.
TGTTGTCAGGCGCATCCGGGCACAACACCGGCGCGCCGGGGGCGGTCGCACGCACCGCGTCGACGACGGCGGGCAGCTCGTCGTAGTCGACCATCACCGCCTCGGCGGCGTCACGCGCCGCTTCACGCGAACCGGCGACGACCGCCGCGACCGCCTCGCCGACGAAACGCACGGTGCCGACCGCGAGCGCATGGCGCAACGCCGTTGCCGGCGGCTGGCCGTTGGCACGCGCAAAGCCTGCGAGCTTCGGCATCGGTTTGACGCCGGCCTCGACCAGTTGCGCGCCGGTGTAGACCGCGATCACGCCGGGCATCGCGGCTGCTGCGGCTGCGTCGATCGACGTGATGCGCGCATGCGCGTAGGGCGAGCGCAAGAACACGATGTGAGTCGCGCTGTGCACGGGCATGTTGTCGGTGAACTGGCCTTGGCCAACGAGCAGGCTCGCGTCTTCGACGCGCTTGACGGCTTGGCCGCTGCCGAAGCGGGTGGCTGCTGTGAAGGTGGTGTTCATCGGGTGGCTTCCTGTTTGCGTCGGTGCATTGCGTTCATCGTAGCCGCGCTAAAAAAATTTGATCAGCGCCATCGCCAAAAGGCTCAACAACACGCTGCTGGCGAACGGCACGAACCACTCGCGGCCGAACAACCGGAACCGAAAGTCGCCCGGCAGTTTGCCGATGCCGAGCTTTTCGAGCCACGGGCGCATGCCGCTGAACAACACCAGCGCGAGGAAGACGACAAGCAGCCAGCGGATCACAGCGTGTGCGTCCGGTCGCCGTTCGTAAAGCCGAGCGGTGTGCCATCGAATGCGCCTTTCGCGAAGCCGATCACCTTGAACAGCTCGCCCATCTCGTGCTCGGTGAGCAGCTTTTGCGCGTTCGCGGTCGTCTCGATGTCAGCGCCCTGCAGCAGCTCCATCACACCGCAGTTGATCAAAAAGTGCGCCTGCGTCGTGTAGCCGATCACCTCGAGCCCGGCGTTCTGGGCGGCGAGCGCGATGCCGGTGAAATCGACGTGAGCGGTGATGTCTTTGGCGCCCACCTCGACCAACGGGTCGGTGTCGGCGAGGTGCGCGCGATGGCACATCAGCGTGCCGCCTTCGCGCTGCGGGTGGTAGTACTCGGCCTCGGGAAAACCGTAATCGATGAAGAACGCGGCGCCGCGGGTCAAGCGCTCGGCGAGCGAGGTGATGAAGGCTTCCGCTTGCGGATGGATCTCGGTGACGGTGCCCGGCGCGAAGGCGCTCTTCGATCGATCTTCGGACGCACCGTCGAACGGCGGCTTCAAGACGCTCGGGCGATCGGCCCAGCCAAAACCCTCGCCTTGCGCGACCACGCCGCGCTCGAGCCACTGCGCACCGTCGAACCGCAGCAACTGCACCGGCATCGCGTCGAGCACTTCGTTGCCGACGATCACGCCTTGCATCGATTCGGGCAGCGCATCGACCCATTGCACCTTCGCGCCAAAGGGCGCCAGCCGTTCGCGCTGCCGCTCGCGCAAGGTGCCCGAGAGGTCGACGATTGTGTAGCGCTCGACCGCTTGGCCGAGGCCCACCAACGCGTCGAGCAACTGGTGCGCGAGCGCGCCCGAGCCGGCACCGAACTCCCAGACCTCGCGCGTCTCGCTCGCCCGCAAGGCCTGCCCGACTTGCCGAGCCAGCGCGCGCCCGAACAGCGGTGAAAGCTCGGGCGCGGTGACGAAATCGCTGCCCGATTGCGGCAGCAGGCCGAACTTGCGGCCGTGGTTCGCGTAGTAGCCCAAGCCGGGCGCGTACAAGGCCATCGCCATGAAGCGGTCGAACGGCA
>JANLUW010000218.1:0-6581 GCA_031363645.1 Rhizobacter sp.
TTGCCCGAGGGCGAAGAGGACGATCCGAAGGCCTGAGGACCGGCACGGCCGCGTCGTTCGAGCCACTCGGCAGCGCGACGGCCTGCTGCTCAGGCATGCGCGGCTTACTTACCTTTCAGCGGCAGCGTGACAGTGCCATTGAAAATCAATGTCCCTGTGCCTGACGACTTCGGATCGGTCGACGAAGTCAGGCTGACGTTGGTAAGCAGCAGATCGATGCTGGTGGCCGACAGCGCAGTCACCTTGACGGTGCCCGAAGACTTCACGTCGCCGAACACATAGTTCTTGCCGCCGGTAGCCGTGACCTGGCCAGAGAACGTGGGCAGCACCAGGTTCGGGTTCGCGTAATTTCCGTTGCTGTCCGGGTCCTGGATTGCGTAGGCCACGCCGACCGCAGGTGCAGCGCCCGTGCCCAGCGGATTGATCGTCAAGAACAGGCCGCGAAACAGGCCGGCATTCAAATCGCTCATTCCGACGATCAAGGTCTTGTTGGCCAGCGCCGCATTCGAGGTGCCAGGTGCGCCCGCGTCGGGCGTGAACGTTGCTGCCACCGGAATGTTGCTGTTGCCTGTGAGGGTCAGCGAACCCGTGCCGCCACCGCCCGCGCCGCCGGCAACTCCATCGTCACCCCCACCGCCGCAAGCGGCCAAGGCCAGGGCGACACCGCTGGCTGCGACGAGCTGAAGAAGTTTGCGTTTTTGAAGCTTCATGATGAAAGTACCCAGTTGGGTTGAAGAAGACGCCAGCGAATTCGGCGCCGCGATTTACTGACAACCGACCGAGCCGGCGATCGACCCGTTCGGGTTAATCCCAAGCCCGGCGGACAAGCCGGTAACTTTGTAAGCAGAGTTGAGCGAGATCACCATGCTCCGGATCGTCGCCGCCTTGATGAAGCCACTCGAATACTGCAAAAGGGCAAAGCCGAAATCCGGCTTGAAGCTGTTGTCCTTGACGTTGAACAGCTGGTCGGCGGCGAACGCATTGCCTGCGATCGCAGCGGCGCCATCGGCGCCGAGCGTCAACACCTGCGGCCCACCGATCGGGCAATTGGCCAGGGTTTCGGTGCGCGCCAACTTCTTCAGGAAGACGCTGTTGAAATTGGCGTTCGCGATATTGACGGTCGAGGCAGGCACGACCTGCCCGGCGCTTTGACAGTTGAATGCCTTGCGATTGACCGTCACATTCGCCAACTGCAAGGCGCCGTTGGCGTTCCAGAACAGCGAGATGGTGTTGTAGGTGCTCGAGTCGGGCAGGAAGATCAAATTCCACGGAACGAAAGACTCGAGCCCGGCCTTTTGTTGGTAGCCGAGTTCGATCACCCCGGGGTGCGTTGCGTCGAGCCAAGGCTGGCCGTCCAACTTGCTCGAGCCGTCAGTGTTGACGGTGAACCTGTAGGTCACCGGCGCCGTCTGCTGCAGAAAGTCGTCCGCCGCTCTGCAGCTCAAGATGTAGTCGCCCGCAAACACCGTAGCGAGCACGTCGCCGAGGATGCCCTTGGAGGCGTTGGACAGGGAAGGTGCGGGTGCCGGAGATGGTGCGGGCGCAGGCGCCGGGCTGGCGGCGAGTGCCGTCGTGAAGCTGGCGCTAATGGTGGCCGCGGCGCGCAGGTCGTCGAGCGTTTTGCCAGCGGCCTCGAGCGCAGCGGCCAGACGGTCGAGCAGTTTGTCATCGGCATCCCCCACGGCGAAAACGCCGACCAGCGGGTCGACCCCCGGCACGCCGACCGACGCGCCCTTCAACTCGGCGGCCACATAGGCTTTGGCGCCGCTCAACGCGGCGCCGATCGCCGCCGCCTTGCTCGCGTTGAAGCCGGTGAAGGCCGCAGCCGGGTTGCCCGCGAAGGCGCGCGCCAAGATCAGGTCGGTCAGCGGCGTGATGTTGACGCGGCCGGTCGTGGCGGCGTAGCTGTACAGCGTGAGCGCCGGTGTCTCCGATGCGGCCGACGTGGCTTTGACGACGCAAGGCGCGAGGCGATCCGGGCCGAGCGTCAGCGTGAACGAGCCATCGGCCGCGGTCGTGCCGGTAGTGTCGGCGCCGCCGCTGCACCGGGCGGTGACCACGGCGGCGGCTAGCGGCGCCCCCGTGGCGGCCAGCCCGGTAAACGTGACGGCGCTCGGCGTGACCGGGCTCGGTCCGGACGCGCTGGCCGTGTCGTCGCCGCCGCCTCCACACGCGGCCAGGGTGGCAGCGGCGAAAAGTGCGAGCAGGGGCGGGGTCAACAGCGGGGTCGGGGGCAGGGACTGGAACAAGCGAGTGGTCATCGAAAGTCTCGGGGTGAGTGTGCGAATTCAGACTCGTCAGTGGCTTGCGCCCGTTCGCGCGGCCAAAAGGCTCACGGCATCTGCGAGTTGCTTCACGCCCGGCAGCGCTGCTTCGGTGCACGCGCCCGCCAAGGCACGCCGGTTGGATGTAAGAATCTGCAACCGCAAGGGCTCCGATGCGCAACGACTCGCAAGACATCACCTTCTGGCTCAACGAGATGGGCACGACTGCCGGAGCGCACGCGCCTGCCGTCGGCAACGAGCTTTTCGGCTGGCTCTACGACGACCTGCACCGCGTCGCGCGCAACTACATGCACAAGGAGCACGCGGGGCACACGCTGAGCGCCACGGCGCTGACCCACGAAACCTGGTTTCGCATGAACGAGCAGACCCGCACCCAGTGGTCGAGCCGCTCGCACTTTTTGGCGGTGGCCTCTACCTTCATGCGGCGCATCCTGCTCACGCACGCGGTCGCCAAGCGCACCGAAAAGCGCGATGCCGCGCTGCTCTCGCTGACCGCGGCCGACAACGTGGCCATGGCCGAACCCGAAGCCGACGTGGTCGCCGTTCACGAGGCCTTGCTGGCCTTCGAGGGCATCGATGCGCGCGCTGCGCAGGTTGTCGAGCTGAAGTATTTCGGCGGTATGGAAAACGCCGAGATCGCCGAGGCACTCGGCATTTCACTCGCCACCGTAAAGCGCGACTGGAGCCTGGCGCGCTCGTGGCTATTGAGGGAGTTGAGCGGCGGGAGTTGAGCCGCGCGTGAGCCGTTTGGCGGGCGAGCGCGGCGCAAGCCTTTGTCCACGTGCAACTGCACACACCGCGCAACGCTGACCGCCCGCCGCTCCCCCGCGACCCCGCCAACCCAACGAGTCAACACCATGCCGTCTCGCGCTTCATTTACCCCGGCCGACTGGCTCGCCGTCAAGCAGCTCTACGACGCGGCCTTGGCGCTGACCGGGACGGCGCGCGAGTCGTTCGTCGCCGATGCGCCGGTCACCGAAGCGGTGCGGGCCGAGGCGCGTGCGCTGCTCGAATTCGAGCCCGACCGCGATGGCGACGGTGATGCCACCGGCGGCTTTTTGAACGAACCTGCTGCCGCCACGATGCTGGCCCAGCACCCGGCCGAAGCGGCGGGCGCCTCTCGCATCGGCGAGCGCCTGGGCGCGTGGCAAATCGTGCGCCGGCTCGGCTCGGGCGGCATGGGCGACGTGTTCGAGGCGAGCCGCGCCGACGGCAGCTTCGAGGGCCGCGCGGCCGTCAAGCTGATCAAGCGCGGCATGGACAGCGAGGCCGTGCTGCAGCGCTTCGCCCAAGAGCGCCAGGCGCTGGCGCGGCTGCAGCACCCGAACATCGCGACCCTGCTCGACGCTGGCTTGAGCGCCGACGGCCTGCCTTACTTCGTGATGGAGTTCGTCGACGGTGTGCCGATCAACGAGGCCGCACTCAACCTGTCGGTCGAGCGGCGGCTCGGGCTGTTCCTGCAGCTCACCGATGCGGTCGCCTGCGCGCACCGCAACCTGCTCGTGCACCGCGACCTCAAACCCGGCAACGTGCTGGTCACGCAGCGCGGCGAGGTCAAGCTGCTCGACTTCGGCATCGCCAAGGCGCTCGACCCGGTCGACCTAGTCAACGGCAACAGTGGCCTCGGCGCGCCTGTCGACGACACGACCATCGGGCACGCGCGCCCGTTCACGCCCAACTACGCCAGCCCCGAACAAGTGCGCGGCGAGCCGGTCAGCACCGCGACCGACATCTACAGCCTGGGCGTGCTGCTGTACCAGTTGCTGACGGGTGTGCGACCGACCGGGCGCGACGCCACCACGCCTGCGCAAACCGCGCGCAGCGTGCTCGAAGAAATGCCGACGCGCCCGAGCAGCTTGTCAGAGCGCATCACCAACGACCCTCACTGGCTGGCCACACGCAAGCGCCTCGCCGGTGACCTCGACAACGTGCTGCTGAAGGCACTCGAAAAAACGGTGGCGCGGCGCTACGCGAGCGTCGATGCGCTCGCGGCCGACATGCGCGCCTATTTGTCGGGCCACCCTGTCAGTGCGCGGGCGGCGACCTGGCGCTACGTCGCCGGCAAGTTCATCGCGCGCAACCGCGTGCCGATGCTCGCGGCCGGTGCGGCCGCGTTCGCGCTGGTGGCGGGTGCCACCGCGGCCTTGTGGCAAGCGCACGAGGCGCGCCTGGCCAGCGCCGAAGCGCGCCTTGCCCGCGACGAGGCGCGCGGGCAGCTCGCGGGCATCAAGCAGGTGACGCGCGAACTCGTGTTCCGGTTCGGCGACGCCATCAACGCCTTGCCGGGTGGCTTCGCGGCGCAAGAGGTGCTGCTGAAGCAGACCATCGCAACGCTCGAGCAAGCCTTGCGCTCGGCCCCCGGTGACGCCGATCTGGCGGCCATCACCGGCGCTGCGATGGGCCGCCTGGCGCAAGTCCAGGGCAACCCTTCGATGGCCGGCGCCGACCGCATCAAAGAGGCCGAGGCCACGGTGGCACGCGCACTCGCGCTCGGCGAGCCGATCTGGGCGCGCAAGCGCGGTGACTGGCAGTTCGCGCAATGGCATGTGATCACGCTCATCACACGCTCGCAATTGATGACCGTGCAAGGGCGGCTCGCAGACGGCCTGCCCGCGCTCGCGCTCGCCGTCTCGCGCGCCACCGAGGCCCTGGCCGAACCGCTGCCCGCCGAAGGCCGCGCCTACCTGCTCGAAGCGCGCGCCGTGGCGCTCGTCAACACCGCGACGACCCACCACCACATCACCCGGCCGAGCCTGCACCGCCCGGCCGAGGCACTGCGCATGCTCGAACTCGCCGAGCTCGATGTTCGCAAACTGCGCGGCGATAAAAGCCTGCTCGATGCGATGGACCGTGGCGCCGTGCCGGGCGAGCCCGCTGCCGTCGAATTCGCGACCGACAGCCTAAGCCATGTGATGAGCTCACGGGCCATGTGCCGCGATCAACTCGACGACCCCGAAGGCATGGCACGCGATGCGCGGCAGGCGCTGGAACTGGCGAACGTGAACCTCGCGGCCGGTGCCTCGAACGTGCTGTGGCGCCAGAACGCGATGCAGGTGGGCGACGTGCTCGCGACCGCCCTCAACCGGCTGGCCCATCATGCCGAGGCTTTGCAGGCGTCACGCGCGGCGCACGAGTTGTCAGCCAGCCTGCTCAAATCAGAAGGCAAGAGCCGCAAATGGACCGACGCGCAAGCCGCGCTCGGCCCGCAACTCGGGCGCGCGCTCGCCGGCCTAGGCCGCCACGCCGAGGCGGTGACCGTGTTCGATCAAGCGCTCGCCGCCGCATCGGCCCGCGTGACGACCGGCGATGCCGCCGATGCCGACGCGCAGCGCCGAGCCAGCTCGATGCGCACGCAGTTGTCGCGCTCGCAGCAGGCGCTGGGGCAAGTTGCGGCGGCCGCGGTCTCGGCACGCGAGGCCGCCACGGGTTTGCAGGCGGCAGCGATCCTCGGCCCCGAGACGCGCGAGGTCTGGATCGACCTCGGCGAAGCGCTGGCGTGGCAGGGCCAGCTGCAGCCGGCGCTCGCGGCCGAGCTGCGCGAGCGTGCGCGTGCCGCCTACGACCGCGCCGGCGCGCTGAACCCGCTCAAAGCGGAGCACGCGGCTGCGCGCGCTGCATTGGTGTGAGTGGGCGCGACCCGGCGTTTGCGTCGGCATCGGCGTCACCCGCAGCGCTCGCGCTCGGCGCGTTCTCGAGCCAGCCGCCACGGAGCACCTTGTAGAGCGTCACCAGATTCGAGACGCGCGAGAGCCGCGTGCCAATTTCGAGCTACTCGCCGAGCGTGGCGCGCTGCGCGAGCGCGTCGGCCACTTCGCGGAACGCCGTCCGGATCGACTTCTCGTATTGCGCGACGCTGATGCCGCAGCCCGCGTTCGCGCTGTCGAGATCGGCCTTGTTGGCGCCGCCATCGAAAATCGGCAGCGAGATTTGCGGCACGAAGCTCCACGCGCCCTGCCCGCTCTTGAACAGGTTGCCGAGGTCGGTACTGCTGTTGCCGGCCGAGGCCGTCAGGCTGATGCGCGGGTAGAAGTTGGCGCGTGCCGCAACGATGTTGGCGTTGGCGACGCGCAACTCGCGTTCGGCCTGCAGCACGTCGGGCCGGCGTTGCAGCAGGTCCGACGGCAAGCCGGCGGGCAATCGGTGCCCGCCGAGCGCAGCCAGCACGTCGGTTAGCCCGGTCGGCAGCAATGCCTCGGGTGCTTGCGTGCCGACGACGAGTGCGAGCGCGTTGCGGTCGAACGCGACCTGGCTCGTGTAGCGCGCCACGTCGACGCGGGCTGAGAGGCTGAAAGTTTT
>JANLUW010000246.1:0-4232 GCA_031363645.1 Rhizobacter sp.
CTCGGTGACCGTCCCGATCGACGGGCAGCCCGCCACGTTGGGCAATGGCGCGACCATCGGTTTCGCCTGTACGTCGGCCCAACAGGCCGATGCGTGGCACGGCGCAGGGCTGGCCCATGGCGGCACCACCTGCGAAGACCCGCCCGGTGTGCGCGAAGGCTCCACGGGCAAGCTTTACATCGCCTACCTGCGCGACCCCGACGGCAACAAAATTTGCGGCCTTTACCGCATGCCGCGCACGCCGGCCTGAGTGCGCGAGGCGCCACTCGCTGGCGAGCCCCTGAAGGCGAATTCGCGACAAAAGAGGATCGGGTACCGGGCTAGAAGCCGCCGATGCCAACGGCCTGGTCGGCCCGGTAGCGCAGCGCTTTGCGCTCGGCAACTGTCCGGAAGTCCAGGGCAAGACCTTGCGCGCTCAGTACGCTGTGCGTTGCGGTGTCGGGCGACGCCGTCGTCGCGGGGCGGGTGCGCACGGTGTCGACGAGCACCGTTTCTGCAAGCCCGACATCGGCTTCGCGGGGACTGGGCGAGTGCGTGCGTAGATGGGTCATGTCGTTCTCCTTGGCCAGACCATCGGTCATCGGCGGTCCGGGCCTTCATGGTGATCTCGATCAACCCAACGTACAGCGACATCCATTGCCACTTGAATGCAATACTTTTGCGGTGAACTTTCGATTCGGTCGATTGCAGCACCTGATGGACATCAACCTCGCTCGCACCTTTCTCGAAATTGCCGCGTCGGGCAGCCTGCAGCGGGCCTCGGAGCAGTTGCACATCACGCAGACCGCCGTCGGCGCGCGGCTGCGCACGCTCGAGGGTTTGCTCGGTCGCCAGCTGTTCATCCGCAACAAGGCCGGCGCCGCGCTGACGCCGGCAGGAGAACAATTTGCGCGCTACGCGACTGGCCTCGTTCAACTGTGGGAGCGGGCACGGCAGCACGTGGCCGTGCCGCCCGGCAGGCATGCGGTCGTGAACATCGGTTGCGAGGTGAGCCTGTGGGATCCGCTGTTGCTGAACTGGCTGCTGTGCATGCGCAAGCTCGCGCCGCATCTCGCGATACGCACCGAGATCGGTTTCCCGGACAACCTGCTGCAGCGTGTCGCCGACGGTGTTCTCGACATCGCGGTGGTCTACGCGCCGCGGCAAACGCCGGGCCTGCGCATCGAGTTGCTCATCGAGGAAAAGCTCGTTCTCGTCACCACGGCCAAGCGGGCGCGCGCGCCGAAACCCGCCGACTACGTCTATGTCGATTGGGGGCCGGAGTTCGCGGCACAGCACGCCATGGCGTTTCCGGAGTTGACGAACGCTGCGTTGACGGCCGGGCTCGGGCTGCTCGGCCTCGGCTACGTGCTGGCGGCGGGAGGATCGGGGTACTTCCGGCTCGCTGTTGTTCGACCGCATCTCGAAAGCGGCCGGTTGCGCCGCATCGCCAACGCGCCCGAGTATCTTTACCCGGCCTATGCGGTGTATGCGGCCGGCGCCGATCCCGAGACGTTCGAGCCTGCGCTGCAAGGGCTCAGGCAGGTCGCAGCGCAGTAGCCCTCGGGCACCGCGAACGCACTGTTCACCTCACCACCCTTCGCTGCCCGCCACGCCCTTGAACGGCCCGGTCAGCTCGGGCGTAATCCAGCCGCCGTAGAAGCCGCCGGGCTGCGACTCGACGACCGCGCCGTCGACGCAGCATTCGAGCCCCTGCGGGTAGAACGCGACGCAGTTCGTGATCGCCTCGGCGCCGGCCAGCGGCTGCGGGTAGCTCCATGCGACACGCGACAGGCGCCGCGTGCCGTCGACCAGCGAGTGGTACCGCGCCGGCCCCTTCCATTCGCAAAACGACGTGCCCGCCGCAGGCTGCAAAAAATGCCGCGCAATGTCGTCCCACGGCAGGTAGAAGCTTGGCGGATGCGAGGTTTCGAGCACGCGGATCGCGCGCCGCGTGCGCGCCACTTCCACCTCGCCCCAGCGGATCACGACCTCGCGCGTTTCGGGCACGAGGCATGGCGGGCGCGGGTAGTCCCACACCGAGAACTGGTCGGGGCCGGGCTCGGCAGCGAACGGTGGGCGGCCTTGGCCTCGCCATTGCCACTGCTCGCGTGCGGCGATCGCCCAGGCGGGTGCGTCCTCAACGGATGGGTACATCGGGAACCTCCAGTCGTTCATCGGCAACGACCCGCTGCAGCGCCTGCTCGAACATCGTGCGCGCCGCGCCCGCGGTGTCGGTCAGGTGCCGGTGCAGCGCGGCGTCTGCGGGGCCGCTCGAGGTGCAGTCCTGGCTGTAGCGCTCGAATCCGGCCAGTTGCGCGACGATCTCGGCCATGTGGCGGAGGCACTCGCAAGCAACAGGCGAACGCATCTCGGCCAGCTGCGCCAAAGCCTCATCGCTGAAGTGGCGTGGTGCGATTTGCCAACCAGCCCCGGCCGCTGCGGGTGCAGGCATGAGCGCCGGCGCCTCGCGCGCGCCGCGCACCCACTGCGCCAACTCACGGCCGGTAAGCGGCTCGCGGCGCACCGTGGCGCCGGCGTCGCGCAGAGCGCGCGCGCTGGCCTCGGTACCGAAGGCGTAGACGACGAAGACCGCACCGGCCCGCAGTGCCGCGCCGAGCGCCAGCACGCGCTCGACGGCTTCCGGCTGCAGGGACGCCAGACGTACCAGCAGCAGGCCGACACGACCTTCGGGCTGCGGCGCCGATTCGGCCTGATCGAGGTCGTCGTGCACCGCGCGCAGCACGCAGCCGGGCACGGCCTCCAGGGCATGCGCCGCACTGCGGCCGACGACGACGGCATCGAGCGTAGCGTTCGCCGGTGCATTCGCCCATGAATTAGCGAGCACGGTCGTGCCGCTGGCGAGCGCCTGCAGCGATTCGAGCTCGAGTGTGGCGATGGTGCCGATCGCGTGGCCGGCGTGCGTAAGCTGGCGCAGCAAGCGCAAGCGCGATACATCGTGCGACGAGTAGACGCGCTGGCCGCTTTCGGTCTTGGCCGCCGCGACGACGCCGTAGCGACGCTCCCAAACGCGCAGCGTGGTGACCGGCAAGCCAGCGAGGCGGGCCGCCGTGCCGCTGCGGAGGCGGTGGTCGCGGGGCGGCGCGAGTTCAGTGTCGGAGTCAGCGTTCGGCATGGCAGGTGGTGTGCAGATAAGTTGGTGAATGATACCGAATTGACGCGCTATTGAATCGTTTTTATCGAGTCAGCGCGAAGTTATCGCTTCATTTCTTGTTCATCATCAACTAATAATCGCGGTATTCCAGTTCATTTCAGCGTCAACAGCTAAATCACACATGAACAATGCACCTTTGCAGTACAAAGCGCCCTTTGGGCTGGCCCCGACCACGATCGGCGTTTCGCTCCCGGTCAATGGCCTCGAGCCGCCGCGTATCGCCGTAATCGGTGCGGGCGCAGCCGGTGCCGCTTGCGCGGCCGGGCTGCTGCGCGCCGGCTTCGACGTGACGGTGTTCGACAAGTCGCGAGGCTTGGGCGGCCGCATGGCGACACACCGCGCGCAGTGGGCCGATGCCTCCGGCAGCGCCCACGTGGCCGAGTTCGACCACGGCTGCTCGCAGTTCACCGCGACTCGGCCACGATTCCAAGCGACCGTCAAGCGTGCCGAAGCGCTCGGCTACGCCTCGCGCTGGAGTCAACAGGTTTACGCCGCGTTTCCGTTGCCGAGGGAACGGCAGGTGGTCGTGCCGACCCCGAACATGCCGGCGTTTTGCCGGCACCTGTTGAGTGGCGTGCCCCTGCGGCTCGGACACGCGGTAACCGGCTTGCAACGCTGTCCGGGCGGCTGGCTTTTGCACTTAGCGGATGACCATGCCGAAGGCCGCACGGAAGGCCCGTTCGAGCAGGTGCTGCTGACGATTCCTCCCGCTCAGGCCGCGATGCTGCTGGCCGGACACCAGAACGACTGGGCCGCGGCGCTCGCCGCCGTGCGCATGGCGCCACGCTGGACCTTGATGGCCGTGACCGACGACCTCGACTGGCCATGGGACGCCGCAGAAATCGACGAGAGCGAGCGCGGAGAACTCGCCTGGATCGGGCGCAACGACCGCGCACCCGGTCGGCGCATCACCGCGGGGCTGGTACCGTGGGTCGCGCACGCCACTTCGGCTTGGAGCCTCGCGCACCTCGAAGACGACCCTGCCGACGTTTGCAAGGCACTGCGCGCCGCGCTCGAAAAGAAACTGCCACGCGGGCTGCCGGTGCGCTGGCACCACGCGGGCGTGCACCGCTGGCGC
>JANLUW010000252.1:0-11739 GCA_031363645.1 Rhizobacter sp.
AAGATCGCCGCGCCGATCGCGGTCGCCAATGGCATCAACCCGGTGACGACCGCCGCGTGCATCGCGTCGACCTCACGCAGCGCCAGGCTCAAGAACAGCGGAAAGCCGACCACCGTGCCGAGCGCCGACGTGAACAGTGCCGGCAGGTGGCGGCGCTGCACGCGCGGCGCGTGCGTGAACGCGAGGTACAACACGCTCAGCAACCCCGCGAACGCGGCGCGGCCTGCGGTGACGAACAACGGCGGCAGTTGCGGGTCGCTCACCGGGCCGACGGCCAAGCGCGTCATCGGCAGGGTCATCGAGAAGATGACGACGCCGAGCAGGCCGAGCCACAGGCCGCGTGCCTCGTCGCGCTTCGTGCGGGGCGTACTGGTTTGCATGCGACCAGTCTAAGCGCAGCCACCAGCACAGAGACAATACACTTGGCCGCACAATTTCAGCCGCTGTACCGGCAGAGCCGACGACACGCACCATGAACGACGCTGCCTTTCCGCTGACCACTGCACCGCTCTCGCGCGAGGCCGACACCAGCCTCACCGAGCAGCTCGCCCGCCGGTTCGCCGATCGCATTCGCCAGCGGCTGCTCGCGCCGGGCGCGCGCCTGCCCTCGGTGCGCGAATGCGCGAAGCGCCACGCGGTGAGCCCGCACACGGTGGTCGCGGCCTACGACCAGTTGCTCGCGCTCGGGCTCGTCGAGGCGCGACGGCAGCGCGGCTTCTTCGTGAGAGAGTCCGCTGCGCCGCGCGCCACGGCCGGCCGGGGTGGCACGACTCACGCAACGATCCACACGACGGCACTTGCGACGACTAACGCGGCTGACCGCGTGCCTTCGCACCCGTTGCCGATCAGCGCCACCGCGCTGATCCGCGGCATGTTCCAACCGCCCGGCGCGCGGCCGATGCCGGGGCTCGGCACCTTGCCGGCCGACTGGCTCGACCTGCCGCTGCTGGCCGGCGCGCTGCGCAAGGTGTCGAGCGGCGAGCAGCTCGGCGCTGTCTCGCTGCGCTACGGCGAGCCGGCCGGCGAGCTGCGGCTGCGCACCGCGCTCGCGACCAAGCTGGCCGACTTCGGCATCGATGCCGAGCCCGACCAGATCATCACGACGATCGGCGCAACGCATGCGCTCGATGTCGTCACGCGCACGCTGACGCGCGCCGGCGACAGCGTGCTGGTCGACGAACCGGGTTGGTCGGTCGAGTACGCGCGGCTGGCCGCGCTCGGCATGCGCGTGCTGCCGGTGCCGCGCGGGGAAGACGGCCCCGATCTCGTCGTCATGCAGCGCCTGCTCGACGCGCAGAAGCCGGCGCAGCGACCGCGCCTGTACGTCACGGTCTCGGTGCTCAGCAACCCGACCGGCGCGTCGCTCTCGCTGCAGGCCGCGCACCGCGTGCTGCAGCTGGCGCAGGCGAACGACTTGCATGTGGTCGAAGACGACACCTACGCCCACCTCGCGCCCGCGCACCTGCCGCGCATGGCCGCGCTCGACGCACTGGAGCGCACGATCTACATCTCGGGCTTCTCGAAAATTTTGGTGCCGAACTGGCGCGTCGGCTTCATCGCCGCGCCGCGCGCATTGGTCGACCGGTTCGTCGACACGAAACTGCTGACCACGCTAACCACGCCCGGCCTGACCGAGCAGGCGCTCGCGCATTGCCTGGAGCAGGGCCTGCTGCGCCGCCACACCGAGCGCGTGATGGCCAAGCTCGCAGCCGCGCGCGAGCGCACGGTCAAGCTTGCCGAGGCGCATGGCTGCCGCTTTGCCGCACCGCCGCGCGGGCTGTTCGGCTGGGTCGACGTGGGCGTCGACACCGAGCGGCTCGCACAGGTTTTGCTCGACGACTGGTTGATCGCACCGGGCGCGCTGTTCCATGCCACACCGCGGCCGACCACGCTGATGCGCATCAACTTCGCGACCACGCACGACCTGCGTTTCTGGAAGGCGCTGGCCCGTGCGCGCGACGACTTGCGCGCCGGTCGACCGCCCGCTTATCAGGGTTGAACAGGATCGCTTTCGCCCGTAAGCACTCGTTACAGGTGAAAATACTGGTTCCATGCATGGCGAGCTCTTTGACTCCACCATCCCGTCCGGCGAGCCCGAACTGCTGAAGACGACCGCCTATCAACGCTACCTCGAAGAGCTCGACGGCGACTCGCATCCCGATGGCCCGAGCACCCGCCTCGCCCAGCTGAGCCCTTCCCTGCAAGCCGACCTGGGGCGCTTCGAACAGCGTGGCAACGTTTCGGAAACGGTCGAGGTCGTCGCCGCCTGCATCCGGCATTCGTCGCGCGTCACGATCTACTTGCAGTGTGCAGAACGGGTCGTTCCGTTGACGGTTTTTCCGCAGGAGCGATTGGTGCATTGCCCGATGGAGATGGACGAACTCGTCGAGCGCCACCTGCCCGAATTGCGTGTGATGCACATCGAGCCCGCCACCTTGCGCCCCCCCGGTGATCCCACGCACGCGCTCGTCGGCGAAAGCCGCTTGCACCACCCGCTGACGCCGCTGCTGTGGGCACTCGCGATGCGCGGCCCGCGGCGCGAGCTGCTGCCCGAAATCGCCGGCCCGGCCGTCTACCGCGTCTCGCCCGCGATCGAGGTCGACGCGCTGCCGGTCAGCGGCGCGATCCGCGCGGCCATCCTGCGGCTGCGCCAGCAAGCGACATCGTTCAGCGACATCGCCGCGTGGCCGGCGTTCGACCGCGAGCGAACGGCACGGCTGTTGAACGCGCTGTACCTGCAGGCGGGCCTGATCGTCAGCCGCTCGCACCCGGACGCCGCACGCGACAGCTGGTTCGGCGGCAAGGCCTGATGCGCCAGCTATCCGCCCTCGCTGTTCGGGGTAACCGCGCACAGATGCTGTGCTCGTACAAGAAGATGCCTCATTTGGCCGGCGGCATGAAGCGTCAAACGGTGCGGTGTGAACCCGGGTCTGGGCGAGATGTACGCTGCCAGTCCTGTTACCTGGTCGTGGGTCGCAACGGCTGCGTGGGCCAACAGCGCCATGACCAGATTCTCCAGCGCAATGACCCGAATCTGCAATTGCACGAGCTCGGCGTCGGTCAGCGCGGGCGGGGTGTCGGGTGGTTCGTTGGCGTGCGTGTCTTGCTGCGGGCCCAGCGGGCCGGCACCCCCCTCGTTGTCCCAACGTGCCAGCGCGGCCTCCCGCAGGCTTTGGCGCTCTGAAGGTTTCGTGGTGGCGTGGGGCATGGTCCTGACTGGCTATGTTGCGTGCTGCACGCTCGATGCGTCGGCAGCGGGCAACGGTACGTCATCTCGTCACACGTGTCCATGCAGCGTGCGTCGCATGTCGCCCGAGCCTTTCGCCGGATAAGTGCGCCAGCGCACAGACGCGCGCTGCCGGGCGTCCGCATGCTGCAGCATGAAATGCCACAGCTGCCGGCGAACGCCTTGAAGGACCCACGGCGGCCCGTGTTCCTTAATCCGTTGCAGGTGCAGATGCCGGTCGGCGCCTTGACGTCCATCGGTCACCGGCTTTCCGGCATCGCGTTGGCGCTCGGTGTGCCTGCGGCTGCGTACCTCTTCGCGCTGTCGCTCCAAGACGAACGCGGCTTTTCCCGGGCGGTCGAGCTGCTGACCCATGCGCCAACGCAAGTCGCCACGGTGCTGCTGGCATGGGCGCTGGCGCACCACGTGCTGGCGGGCGTCCGGCACATGCTGTCGGACGTCAACGTCGGTTCGCCGCTGTGCGTGGCCCGCGTCAGCGCCTACGCGGTCAATCTCGGCGGCGCAGCGATCGCGATGTTCGTTTTGTGGGCACAACTGCGGTGAGGCGGCGACACGCGGGGTTGTCGACCTGGGTCGTGCAGCGGGCCAGTGCCGTCTACATGCTTTTCTTCCTGCCGTTCCTGCTCTGGACACTGACGATGCGACCGAGCCACACCCATGCTGAATGGAAAGCGTGGGTGGCTCAGCCCGCCATCACTGCGGCGCTGTGCGTGTTTCTCATCGCGCTGCTGTCGCACCTGTGGGTCGGGCTGCGCGACGTTCTGCTCGACTACGCCAAGCCGGCAAGTGTGCGCAACGTCGCCGTTGCCGCGCTCGCGGCGACGCTCCTGCTGTTCGGCGGCTGGTTGGTCGCGGTTCTCATCAACGCGCGACCTTGACCGCGCAGGCAGGACATCCATGAAATTCTCGATTTCCAGATTCGATCCGGATCGTGATCAGCGGCCGTACCTGCAGGACCACGACATCGAGTTGGTGGACGGAGACCACATGCTGCTGGATGTGCTGCTGCGCCTCAAGCGGCAGGACAACACACTGACCCTGCGCAAGTCGTGCCGCGAGGGCGTCTGCGGCTCCGACGCGATGAACATCAACGGCCGCAATGGGCTGGCTTGCATTACCCGGATGGCGGGCCTGAAGGAGCCGGTCGTGCTGCGGCCCCTGCCCGGTTTTCCGATCATTCGCGACCTGGTGGTCGACATGACCCAGTTCTTCACGCAGTACCACTCGGTCAATCCAGTGCTCGAGAATCAAGATGCCGCACCCGAAAAGGAGCGTCTGCAGTCGCCCGCTCAGCGGGACAGGCTCAATGGTGCTTACGAGTGCATTCTTTGCGGCTGCTGCAGCAGTCAGTGCCCGTCGTATTGGTGGAACCCGGACAAGTTCGTCGGGCCGGCAGGTCTGCTGCAAGCGTACCGGTTCATCGTCGACAGCCGTGATCAGGCGGCCGAGGCGAGGCTCGCGAACCTCAGCGGTGCGTATCGACTGTTCCGGTGTCGAACCATCATGAACTGCGCCGAGGTCTGTCCGAAAGGGCTGGAGCCGTCACACGCGATCGAGAACATCCGGCTGGCGATGCTGGGGGCTCCGGGGCGCGGCCCGCTCGATGTGCACCAACCGTAGTTCTTGGGCGAAAAAGGGGGCGTTGCCTAGCGAGCGCCGAGCGCTTCCCAGCGCGCCAGCGCGGCAAACAATTCGTCGTCGATCCTTGCATGGCGCGCCTGTGCTTTCACCGCCCGATCGGCTTCCTTGGTGTACGACTCGGGTTGCGCGAGGAAGGCCGCGAGTTCCTTCTGCTCGGCCTCCAACGCTTCGATCTTCTTCGGCAACTCGTCGAGCTCGCGCTGCTCCTTGTAACTGAGCTTGCGCGGCTTGGCGGCGACGGGCGCTGGCGCGGCAGCAACTGCTTTCGCGACCGGGGGCGTGCTCTTCGACTTCGCTGCGCGCGCCGCTTGATCGCGAATCGATTGCGCGCGGTCGCGCTGGATCTTCCAGTCTTCGTAGCCGCCTTCGTACTCGCGCCACTGGCCCGGCGCCTCGTCCCCTTCCCAGACGATCGTGCTGGTCACCACGTTGTCGAGAAAACGCCGGTCGTGGCTGACGAGGAACACGGTGCCTTTGTACGACTGCAGCAGTTCTTCGAGCAACTCCAACGTATCGATGTCGAGGTCGTTGGTCGGCTCGTCGAGCACCAGCACGTTGGCCGGCAGCGCGAACAGCCGCGCGAGCAGCACGCGGTTGCGCTCGCCGCCGCTGAGCGTGCGCACCGGCGAATTCGCGCGCTCGGGTGAGAACAAGAAGTCGTTCAGGTAACTCATCACGTGTTTCTTCTGGCCCGCGAACTCGACCCACTCGCTGCCCGGGCTGATCGTGTCGGCCAAAGTCGCATCGAGGTTCAGGCTGCTGCGCATCTGGTCGAAGTACGCGACCTCGATCTTGCTGCCCTGGCGGACCTTGCCGCTGTCGGGTTGCAGATCACCGAGGATGAGTTTGAGCAGCGTCGTCTTGCCGGCGCCGTTCGGGCCGATCAGGCCGACCTTGTCGCCGCGCAGGATCGTCGCACTGAAATCCTTCACGATGATCTTCGGCGTGGCGTGGTCGTCGAATCGAAGCGACACCTCTTTCATCTCAGCCACTATTCTGCCGCTCGGCGCACCCGTGTCGACTTCGAGCCGCACCTGGCCGAGCGAATCGCGGCGCTTCTGGCGCTGGTCACGCAGCACTTCGAGCCGCTGGATGCGCGCGACGCTGCGCGTCCGGCGCGCCTCGACGCCACGGCGAATCCACACTTCTTCGGCCGCGAGCAGCTTGTCGGCCCGCGCGTTCGCGAGCGCATCGGACGCAAGCTGGTCTTCCTTCAAGCGCTCGTAGGCGGTGAAGTTGCCGGGGTAGCTGCGGATGGTGCCGCGGTCGAGTTCGATGATGCGGGTGGCCACGCCATCGAGGAACGCGCGGTCGTGGGTGATCAGCATCACCGCGCCCTTGAAGTTGCGCAACAGCTCCTCGAGCCACGCGATCGAATCGAGGTCGAGGTGATTGGTGGGTTCGTCGAGCAGCAGCACGTCGGGCACGGCGACCAACGCCTGCGCCAGCGCGACGCGCTTTTTCATGCCGCCCGAGAGCTGCCCAATCTCGCGCGAGCCGTCGAGGTGCAGCTGCGCGAGCGTGGTGTCGACGCGCTGCTCCCAGTTCCAGGCGTCGAGCGCTTCGATGCGTGTTTGCAGGGCGTCGAGGTCGACGCCGTCGGCGTGTTCCTCATACGCCTGGCGGGCATCACGCGCTTCTGCGACGCCCTCGCTGACGGCCTCGTAAACGCTGTGGCCGGGCTCGAACACCGGCTCCTGCGGCACGTAGCAAATGCGCACGCCCTGCGTCATCTGCAGCAGGCCTTCGTCGAGTTTTTCGAGCCCGGCGATGATCTTGAGCATCGACGACTTGCCGGCGCCGTTGCGCCCGATCAGCCCGAGGCGTTCGCCGATTTCGAGTGAGAACGCCGCGCTGTCGAGCAAGGCCACGTGGCCGAAGGCAAGGTGGGCGTTGGAGAGGGAAAGGATGGCCATGATCAGTCAGGAGATACCACTTCGAGGTTGGCGAAGTAGCTGGTAAAACGCCGCGGGTCGCGGGTCAGGATGGGCACGCGCAACACGGCGGCGTGAGCGCCGATGAGAAAGTCCGGCAGCACGGTCGCTTTGTTGCCGCCGCGCCGTCGGTACAGGCGATGCGCTTGCGAGCCGAGAAAAAGCCCTTCGTTGGGAATGACACGCTCGTCGAGCTCCATAAAGCGGACGGCATGTTCGACCTCCGCCAAATGCTGGTAAGCCGCACAGAACTCGGCGAATACGACCTCGTTGATGAGCTGCGGGCCGCGGGCCGCCCAAACCGCAAGTTGCCGTTCGGACCAGTCCGCCCAATCAGGGGCGCCGGTCACCACATCGAGCAACACGCAAGTGTCGACGAGGATCACCGGCGCGCCGTCTTGGTTTTCGCGGCTACTTTGCTGGTGAAGCCAGGATCGGTCTGATCGTTTTCGTAGCCGCGCAGCATGTTCATCAACTCCTCGGTGGTGTGGGCGGTCGGTGCCGTGCCACGCATTTTTCGGAAGCGCGCCAACGCTCGCGGGTTCGGCTCGCCGATGGCTCGCCGTTCCAAACCGGCCGGTTCCACGCGCACCGTGCCGTCGGCGACGATTCGGAATTCGACCGCATCGCCTGGCGCGACTTTCAGGTGTTCGCGGATCGCTTTGGGCAGCGTGACCTGCGACTTCGTGGTGAGGGTGTAGCTCATGGTGGCCGCCCGGTATGAATCGAGCGCACATTGTAATACTCGCCGCCACGGCCTATCGCATCAGCGCCGCCTCGAGCGCATCGATGAACACCTTCGCCACATCGAACCCGCTCTGCTGCGCGATCTCCTGGAACCCTGTCGGGCTGGTCACGTTGATCTCGGTCAGGCAATCGCCGATCACGTCGAGGCCAACCAGCAGCAGACCACGCTTCGCGAGAATCGGCCCGATCGCCTCCGCAATCTCGCGGTCACGCGCAGAGAGCGGCTGTGCCACGCCTTTGCCACCCACTGCGAGGTTGCCGCGGATCTCGCTGCCCTGCGGGATGCGCGCGAGGCAGTGCGGCACGGGCACACCGTCGATCACAAGGATGCGCTTGTCGCCCTTCGTGATCTCGGTCAGGTACTTCTGCACCATCACGGTCTCGGCGCCGCCCTTGTTCAACGTTTCGGTGATGCTGCCGAGGTTCAGTCCATCGGGCCCGACGCGGAAGATGCCCATGCCGCCCATGCCGTCGAGCGGCTTGAGGATGATGTCGCGGTGCTCGGCGTGAAAGCGTTTGATGTCGGCCACGTCGCGCGTCACCAGGGTCGGGCCGATGAACTGCGGGAACTCGAGGATCGCCAACTTTTCGGGGTGATCGCGCAGCGCGCGCGGGCTGTTGAAGACCTTCGCGCCTTCGCGTTCGGCCTGTTCGAGCAGGTGCGTGGCGTAGAAGTATTCGCTGTCGAACGGCGGGTCTTTGCGCATCACGACAGCGCCGAGGTCGGCCAGCGCCACGGGAATTTCGTCGGGCGCCTGCTGCCTGGCGGCGAACCAGGCGTGCGGGTCGCCGGTCAGCGTGAACTCGCGCACGTAGGCGGTCACGCGGCCGCCGCGCTGCCACATGATGTCTTGCGGCCCGCACGCCATCAGTTCGTGGCCGCGCGCTGCCACCTCACGCATCATCGCGAAGGTCGAGTCTTTGTAGGTCTTGAAGCTTTCCAGCGGATCGGCGATGAAGAGCAGTTTCATGGTGAGTCTCGGGGCTTGGGTCAGGCAGCTTTGCTGGGCCGCCACTGTTGCACGAATAGCGCGAGCGCGCCGGCCGCCACGCCCCAGAACGCCGAGCCGATGCCGGCCAGGCTCACGCCGCTGAGCGTGACGAGGAAGGTGATCAGCGCGGCCTCACGGTGCGTCTCGTCTTTCAACGCGACGGCCAAGCCGCCGCCGATGCTGCCGAGCAGCGCAAGGCCCGCGATCGCGAGGACGAGTTCGCGCGGGAACGCCGTCAACACGCCGGTCACCGCCGCGCCGAACAGGCCGACAACGCAGTAGAGCGCGCCGCACGAAACCGCGGCCATGTAGCGCTTGTCGGGGTCAGCGTGTGCTTCGCGGCCCATGCAAATCGACGCGGTGATCGCGGAAAGATTCAACGCGAAGGCACCGAACGGTGCGAGCACCAGCGTCGCGAGACCGGTAAGCGTGATGATCTCGGAGATCGGCATGTCGTAGCCCGCTGCGCGGATCGCGGCGACGCCGGGGAGGGTTCTGCGAGGCCATCGTCACGACGAACAGCGGCAACGCCAGGCTCACCACCCCACGCCAGGTGAACTCGGGCGCCGTGAACACCGGCATCGTCAAGCCCCACTGCACGCCGCCGAGGTGGAGTTCGCCAGCGACCGCGGCATACGCGATGCCGGCCAGCAGCACGCCCGGCACCGCATAGCGCGCCGAGAAGCGCCGGCCGACGAGGTAGGTGACGAGCATCAGCACCACGAGCCCGAGCGCCGATTTCAGCGCGACGAATGCGTCGAGCCCGAAGCGCGCCAACACGCCGGCGAGCAGCGCGCTCGCGATCGACATCGGAATGCGGCCGAGCAGCTTTTCGAACCAGCCGGTCACGCCGAACAACGTATCAGCGCGGCGCAGACGATGAACGCGCCGGTCGCCTCGGGCATGCCGAAGCCGGCACCCGCGCCGGCCACGCCCGCGGTCGCGAGCACGGCCGCGCCCGGCGCGCTCCAGGCCACCAACACCGGCTGGCGCAGCCACAGCGACGGCAGCAGCGTGCACAGGCCCATGCCGAGGCCCAGCGCCCACATCCACGAGCCGATTTGCGCGGGCGTGGCGCCGAGCGCCTGCGCGGCCGAGAACACGATCGCGACCGAGCTGGTGAAGCCGACGAGCACGGCAACGAAGCCAGCTGTCGCGGCGGAAAGGGAAAAGTCTTGCTTGGGCGAGCGCATCGGATCGAGGATAGCTGCGGGTCGCCGCGCGGCATGGCGCGTGCCGAGCGCTGGTGCTATGGTCCTTGCGCATGAATGCATCAATCGAGTCCATCGTGCGCACTACCCTCGACCTGGACCCGACCGCACTCAAAGCGGCCCGCCAGCTAGCCAGGCAAAGAGCGCAATCGCTCGGCACGGTCGTCTCCGAGTTGATTTTGAAAGGCCTGCGCGCCGAGACGCCGGTCGCGCGCAAGCGCGGCTTTCCGGTGTTCGCGAGCGGCGGCGGCAAGACCATCACGCTCGACGATGTAAGAGCGGCCGAGGACGAGTCTCGACGCGCAACACGGTCTGGCTGCTCGACGCCAACCTGCTGATCGCACTGACGCATTCAGCGCACATTCACCACGCCGAAGCCCACACCTGGTTCGCAGCGCAGCCGAAACGCCGCAGGGCGACCTGCGCGCTGACCCAGCTCGCCTTCGTGCGCTTGACGAGCAACCCGAAGGTCGTCGGCAGCGAGATCGCGCCGGCCGAGTCGATGCGGGCGCTCGCCACGATGACCGAGCAGCCGACGCATGAATACTGGGCCGATGCGCCCGAGCCGCTGCACCTCGCCACGCTGCAAAGCGCCGCGCTGGTTGGCCACCGGCAAGTCACCGATGCGTACCTGCTCGGCCTGACCGCGTTGCGCAATCAACGCCTTGCCACGCTCGACCGCAGCCTTGTCTCGTTCGCACTCGGCACCGGGCTGGCAGCGAATGTCGAGCTCGTCAGCGCGCAACCGATGGTGCAGCAGCCCGCGGCGCGCTACACCGCCTCGCGCGTCAAATCTCCACCTTAGAGCCGAGCTCGACGACCCGGTTAGTCGGCAGGCTCAGGAAGTCGGCCGCAGCGGCCGCGTTGCGGTGCATGCTCGCAAACAGCTTCTCGCGCCAGTCGGCCATGCCGCCGCCCGTGGTGGGCATCACGATGTCGCACGAGAGAAAGTACGACGCGTCCATCTCATCGATCACGCAACCGCGCGGTTCCAGCAGCGCGAGCGCCTCCGGCACGTCGGGCTCGTTTTTGAAGCCGAAGTTCAGCGTGATCTGCCAGCAGTCGTGGCCGAGGCTCTCCATCTCGCAGCGCTGGTCGAGGGCGATCCACGGCACCTCGTGCTGCTTGACGGTGACAAACAGATTGGTCTCGTGCAGCACCTTGTTGTGCTTCATGTTGTGCAGCAGCGGGTTCGGCGTGAGCCCCTGGTCGCTGACAAGAAACACTGCCGTGCCCTGCATGCGCGTGGGCGGGCTCACGAACACGGCTTCGAGGAAACTTTTCAGGTCGATCGCATCTTCGCGCAGGCGCGCCGCCATGAGCCGGCGACCTTGCTTCCACGTCATCATGCGCATGAACATCACGGCACCGATCACGACCGGGAACCAGCCCCCGTCGAACACCTTGACGACGTTGGCGCTGAAGTAGACGAAGTCGACGATGAAGAAGAAGAACGTGGCGCCGAAGCACAGCGACCACGGGTACTTCCAGCCGTAGCGGATCACGAAGAAGGTCATCGTCGTCGTGATCAGCATGTCGATCGTCACGGCGATGCCGTACGCAGCGGCGAGCTTGGTGGTCGAGCCGAACACGAGCACCGTGATCACGATGCAGATGTAGAGGCTCCAGTTGACAAAGGGCAAGTAGATCTGCCCGGCCTCGCGCACGGAGGTGTGCAGGATGCGCAGCCGCGGCAGGTAGCCGAGCTGGATCGCCTGCTTGGTGACTGAAAACGCAGCGGTGATCAGCGCCTGCGAGGCGATTACCGTGGCGCAGGTGGCGAGTGTGATCAGCGGGTAGAGCGCCCACTCGGGCGCCATCTCGAAGAACGGGTTCTTCATCCGGCTCGGGTGCTCGAGCAGCATCGCGCCCTGGCCGAAGTAGTTGAGCACCAGCGCCGGCATCGCGAGGCTGAACCACGCGAGGCGGATCGGCCACTTGCCGAAGTGGCCCATGTCGGCATAGAG